>CANSWM010000030.1 GCA_947650745.1 uncultured Clostridium sp.
AATGGTTCTTCAGGAATTGCAGTAGGAATGGCAACTAATATTCCACCACATAATTTAAAAGAAGTAGTAGATGGAATTATAAAAGTTATAGACGATGATGAAGTTACAGATGAAGACTTAATTAAAATTATAAAGGGACCAGATTTTCCAACAGGAGCAACAATACTTGGAAGAGAAGGAATAAAAGATGCATATACAACAGGTAGAGGAAAAATCATAATGAGAGCAGAAGCCGAAATTGAAGAAATGTCAGGAAATAGACAAAGAATTGTTATAACATCACTTCCATATCAAGTAAATAAAGCAAGACTTCATAAAAATATAGATGATTTAGCAAGAGATAAGAAAATAGAAGGAATTTCTGCAATAAGAGATGAATCAGATAGAAATGCAAATGTAAGATTAGTTGTAGAATTAAAAAGAGAAGCTAATGCACAAGTAGTATTAAATAGATTATATAAATTCACACAAATGCAAGAAACATTTGGTGTCATAATGCTTGCTTTAGTAAAAGGTGTACCAAAAATATTAACATTAAAACAATGCCTAGAATGCTTTATTGACCATAGAAAAGATGTTGTAGTTAGAAGAACAAAATTTGAATTAGATAAAGCACTAGCAAGAGCACATATATTAGAAGGATTAAGAATAGCAATCGATAATATTGATGAAGTAATAAGAATAATTAGAGGTTCTTATGATGACCCAAAAGAAAGATTAATGGAAAGATTTGGACTAACAGACATTCAAGCACAAGCAATTTTGGATATGAGGCTTAAAACTTTATCAGGATTACAAAGAGAAAAAATAGAAGAAGAATATAACGAATTAATGAAATTAATTGAACATTTAAGAGCTGTACTTTCAAGTGAACAATTAGTATATGACATCATAAAAGAAGAATTGCTTGAAGTAAAAGAAAAATATGGAGATGACAGAAAAACAAAAATAGTTGCAAATGCAGGGGAATTAGATGAAGAAGACTTAGTTAAAGAGGAAGAAACAGTTATAACTTTAAGCCATTTCGGATATATAAAAAGAATGCCAATAGATACATATAAGAGTCAAAAAAGAGGTGGAAAAGGAATAACCCGGAATGACAACTAGAGAAGAAGATTTTGTAAAAGAAATATTTACAGCTTCAACACATGATTTAATAATGTTCTTTAGTAATAAAGGAAAACTATATAAATTAAGAGGATATGAAATTCCAGAAGCAGGAAGAACAGCAAAAGGAACTGCAATAGTAAACTTACTTAGCCTAGATAATGGAGAAAAAATTTCTGCAATTATACCAATACAAAATATCGCAGAGGGAAAATACCTACTTATGGCAACAAAAAATGGTATAATAAAGAAAACACCATTATCAGAATACGATACATCAAGAAGAACAGGTTTACAAGGAATAGCTCTAAAAGAAGATGATGAATTAATCTCCGTAAAACTTACTGATGGCGAAGATAATGTGGTTATGGTAACAAGGCGGAGGATTATGTATAACATTTAGTGAAAAAGATGTAAGACCAATGGGTAGAGTTTCACAAGGAGTAATAGGAATAAAACTAGATAAAGATGATAGCGTAATAGGAATGGAATCTATTATTTCTGGAAGTAAACAAACATTGTTAACTATTACGGAAAATGGATTTGGAAAGAGAACAGAGCTTGATGAATACAGAGTGCAAATAAGAGCAGGTAAGGGTGTTATAACATATAAAATTACACCAAAAACAGGAGAAGTAATAGGAGTAAAACTAGTAGATGAAGACGATGATATAATGCTTGTTACAGACACAGGAACAATAATAAGAATAAATGTATCAGAAATAAGTATCTTGGGAAGACCAACACAAGGTGTAACACTTATGAGAACAAACGAAGGAAAAGTAGTAAGCATAGAGAAAATATCAGAAGTAAAAGAAGTGGAAGAGGAAAGAGAATAACTGAAAATAAAAGAGCAAAAAAGTGCATGAAACTGACCATGCACTTTTTGTTTAAATTATATAGATATTAAAAAAATTTTATTTACCCACAGCAGCATTTGCAAAATTATTATTTACAACCTTATCATAAGGAGCTTTTTGCTTTAATTCTCCTGCGTTTTGAATTATAGTTTGTAACAAATCAAAACCTTTTTCTTCAAGATAAGGTGTCTCATTCCATACGTCAATTTCCCTATATCTATTTAAAACAGTAATTAACAAATCTCTATCAGTGTTAGGGAAATAAGAAGAAATAGCATCTGCAACTTCTTCTACACTATGTTCCATAGTCCATTTTTGCCCCTTATATATAGCATTTGTAAACTTTTGTATAATATCTGGGTTTTCCTCAATATAGCTTTTTTTTGCGAAATATGCAGTATAAGGAAGTTCATCAGTTTCGCTGCCAATAGAAGAAACAATATAACCTTTACCTGCAATTTCTGTACTAGAAGCAGTAGGTTCAAATAATGCAACATAATCTGCATTTCCGACTAGAAAACGCACCAGCCATTAAATCGAAACTAATACTATCATCTAAAACAACATCAGTTTTGGGATTAATATTATATTTATTTAAAACATATAAAAGAGTCATATAAGGAACTCCACCTTTTCTTCCAGGAATAATAGTAGAGCCTTTTACATCAGTCCATTTAAAATTAGGATTTTCATTTCTACTTACCAAAAAAGAACCGGTCTCTTTTTGTAAGCTGCGCAAAGACTTCTGTATAATCTTCTTTACCTTCATTATAAACATAAATAGAAGCTTCAGGTCCAGCAAAACCAATATCACTTTGATTTGCCAAAACTGATGTCATAACTGCGTCTGCACCTTGTGCAGTTGTAAGTTCAATTTTTAAACCTTCTTCTTCAAAAAAACCTTGACTTAAAGCTACATATTGTGGTGCATAGAAAATAGAGCGAGTTACTTCACTTACAGCAATTGTTTTCATATCTGTATCATTTGAATTTTGATTTTTAAAATAAAATATACCAATAACCATAGCAATTAAAATTAATGTAATTGCTAGGCAAATAATTAACTTTTTCAAGACTTCATCCTCCTTAAAACAATTTTTTCTAAAAGTACAACACTTTTATACATAACAGCTGCCATAACACCAAGTATAATAACACTAGTCATAACTAAATCTAATTGAAAAACTTGACCTCCATATACTATTAAATATCCGAAGTCCAGCTTTAGAAACTAAGAATTCCCCAGAAATAACACCTACTAGAGATAAACCGAATATTAATCTTTAAAGAATTAATAAAGGTTGAAACATTAGCGGGAATTACAACTTTAGTTAATATCTGAAACTTATTTGCACCTAAAGTTTTGACCATTTTAATCTTTTCTTTATCAGTTCCCATAAAGCCATGGAGAATATCTAATATAGTTACAATTAAAGAAATTGCAAGAGCCATAACAATAATTGCAGAAGTTCCAGAGCCAACCCAAATAATAATTATAGGACCTAAAGCAACTTTTGGAAGACTATTTAATACTACCAAAAATGGCTCAAATACTTTTGATAAAAACTTTGAAAGCCATAATATAATGGAAATAATAATACCAAGAAGAGTACCAAAAGTAAAACCTACAATAGTTTCATATAAGGTAACACCCAAATGCTTAAGTAAATCGTTAGAAGATAGATTCATAAATGTTTTAAAAATTCTGCTTGGCTGACTTGCAATAAAACTATCTATGATTTTTAAGTTGGCAAGAGTTTCCCATAATAAAATTATGAAAACCAAAAAAGATACTTGAGTTATAAAAACAGCAAATTTGCTTAATCTAATTTTTCTTAAGTATTTTTTCCTATCTGAAGATAAAAATTTATCACGCATGTACATCCAGCTCCTTCCATAGGCTGTCAAAATATTCACTAAACTTGGGGCTTTTTCGACAGTTAATTGGTGTTCGGCTTTGTATACCAAAATCAATATTATAAACTTTTTTAACCCTAGCAGGTCTTTTGGTTAATACAATAACCTTATCTGACATACTGATACTTTCTGATATATCGTGTGTTACAATAATCGCTGTAATTCTTTCCTCCCTAAGAATTTGGTATATGTCATTTGTAACCATCATTCTTGTTTGATAATCTAAAGCAGAAAATGCTTCATCTAGTAACAATATTTTAGGCTTAACGGCAAGAGTTCTAATTAAAGCAACTCTTTGCCTCATACCACCAGATAATTGAGAAGGATACTTATCTTTAAATTCATAAAGTCCATACTTTTTTAATAAATCTATTGCATAATTTTCGTTTTCTTTTGTTTTAATATGTCTTATTTCTAAACCTAGCATAACATTACTAAAAATACTTCTCCATTCAAGCAAACTATCTTTTTGAAGCATATATCCAATTTCAGGAGAAATTCCGCAGTTTAAGCTTTCCGATTTGTATAAATTTCTCCACTTGTTGCATTTTCTAAACCTGAAATAATAGAAAGTAAACTAGATTTACCACAACCGGCTAGGGCCAATAATGCTTATAAACTCCCCTTCATTTGCAGTAAAACTAATTCCTCCTAAAGCTTCTATTTCTCCATTTTTTGCTTGATAAGTTTTTGTAATATTACTAACTTTTAAAACTTCTTTCATAAAAATGCCCTCCAATCAATATGTCTTAATCTATTATATTAAACATAATGTAGGAAAGTGCAACCAAAGTATTGTAAGTAAAATAAAAATACACTTAAAAACATAAGATAAATCAAATATTTTTAAGTGTATAAGATAGAAATTTTAAAGTTTATTATTTAAAATTTATTTCATAAGTCTACTAATTCTAATATCATCTCCAAAAAATCTACAAACATTATAATAAGAAGCAAGCCTTGAAAAAATTCTTTCACTATAAGTATCTAGCAAATTATTCATAGTTAAATTAGTAGATATAATAGTTTTTGTAACATGATTATTTTGAAAAAGTAATCTTGAATTTATTATATTAAATAATTCAGCAAGTTTAAAAGAATTTAGTGCCTCTGCACCTAAATCATCTATTATAAGCAAATCTACATTAATAATATTATTATAAACTTCATTAAAATCAGATTTACCAAATCTGTAATCAATAATATTATCAAGCATTATAGGAGCTGTTTGATACAGCACAGTTTTGCCTAAAAGCAAAGTTTCTTTTGCAATACAATTAGAAAGAAAGGTTTTCCCAAGACCAGTATTACCTGTAAAAAGTAAATTTTTTTCTTCAGGGTTATTAAATCCTTCTATAAACTTAAGGGCTAAATCTTTAACAGCCAAAATATTTTGTCTTGGAGAAATTTTAGCATTATATTTTACTGCATTTACTTCATCTGAATACAGATTCAAATCAAAATTATCAAAATTCTCCTTTTCAAGATTTCCGTATATTAGATTTATTAAAATCAATGTCAAACATTTTTTGTTTTATACAATTACAAAGCACACTTTTTCCATTGTTATCTAAAACAAAACCAGTATCATTACAAATAGAACATTCATATGTAGGAGATAAAACTTCATTTGGAGCATTAAAAGAAATTAAAAGTTCTTCCTTTTTTATTTTTAATTCTTCAAATTCTAATTTAAGCTTTTGTTCTAAAACAGAATCTTTTTTCAGAACTGCTTTTGAAATATCTAAGCCAAGTTTTCCAAGTTTAGAATTTAAATCAGATAATTCTGGATGTGAATTATAAAAAGAAGATTTTTTTCTTTCATAATCTAAATCTGCATTATATTTTTTATTTTCATATTCTTTTAAAAGATTAGTTAAAGTGGTATTACTCAAAATAACATCACATCTCTTTCTTGAAAGATTATTTAAGTGTTAAAATTAATTTTGACTATTTGCATATAAATTGTCAAAGTTATCATATGTACGTTGCTCAAAACTATTATATTTTACCTTCTTTTCTAATTCCTTTTTATTTTTATTTAAAGTTTTAATGGATACTAAGAAATTTTGAACATCATCAGTAGTTTTTAGTTCTCTATCATGCCAGTCCGTAATAATTTTGTCTAAATAATCAAAAGAAATTGTTGTTTTAGAAGTAGTTTTTTTAAGAGCGATTTCTATAATATCTAAAGAATAACCAAAGTCACCACTCCATTTTTGAATATATGCTTTTTCATATTCTGTTAAAGGTCTTGCTATTCCAAGTTTCTTTTGAATTACTTTTTCAATATTTTGAATATTCTCTTGCCTTATATAATAATTTTCTAAATCGCTAAAAGTTTTAACATTACTTTTTGACCATGCTTCTGCAACAACTTGTACATAATTCCTATGAAGAGCAGAGCGTTGAAAACAATAGTTAAAAAGAGCCATCATAACTTGCTCATCAAAACCATATTTTTTAAACCATAAATCAATATCTGCATACCATGAAGGAGACATAATTCCTTGAAAATAAGAATTGTTTATAGTTTCTACAAGTCTTGCTCTAGTTTGATTTTTCTCATTTTTTTCAATATCTTCTGCAGAAAGAGATACATTTGGTTTATATAATTTATGCAGCTCGATTTCTTGCAAATTATTTACTATAAATCCAGTTCCTTTTTTTGTTATAACACCGAGATTTTCCCAAAATTTTAAAGACTCTTGAATTATAGGGAAAGAAAGCCCTAATTTTTTAGCCAAATCATTTAGTTTAATATCTTTATTGAACTTCGATAAGAATAAAATATATAAATATACCTTTATAAAGTCTCCAGAAGCTTCTGTGAGGTATTCTGAAAAAAATACATCTGGTATTTTTGTAGTTGAAAATAATAGTGCTTCATCATTTTGCTCTAGTTTCATAAGAATTTCCCCTTTTGTTTTGCCTATAAATTTGTATCATTTGTTATGAATCAAATTATATCATTTTATGTCTAAAAAAACAAGAATAGAAAATCTATTTGCAAGAAGAAATTTATTTATATAAATATACTTTTTGACTATATAAAAATTTTAAAAGATAAAACAGTACATATAGTACATTTTCATGATTAAAACCAATAATACTAAACAACAAAACAGGGAAACATAAAATTATTATGACAAATACTTTTATATATAAACTTGAAATTAGAAGGTTAGAAATACAAAAAATTAAAATGCACCATATAACATTAAATAAAACGGTCTGATAATCAATTATACCAAACAATTTACTTGAAAAATCGTAATTTTGAGGGATAATAAATTTCATTAAAATTAACTCCTTTTAAACATATTTCTCATTCCATACATGGAATTATATGTATCTAGACCAATTCCACCAATAAAATCTCTTACATAGTTATTGACCTTCATTAAAGCAAATATAGAACCAACAAATAGAAGCTTAGAAACAATATTATCTATACTATATTCAATAGAAAATGTAACAATCAGAATAAGAGAAGAAAATAGCTCTACAAATAAAAGAGAAATAAAGCATTTAAGCCAAGATTTAAAAATAAAAGATGTAGAATTACTAGAAAGCGTTAAAAATGCAAAAGGGGAGAGGAGTATAAATACTTTTATCAAAATGTATCTTACAGAAAATATAAAAATTAAATTAAGAAAACCAATAGATAGTATAGTTTTTATAATACCATCTATTGAAAATATATTTGAAAAAGTTTCTTCTGTATATATTATTGCTTCTGATATATCAATTAGTCTTGAAAAACAAATATCAAAATTATATAAGTTTTTACCCACTTCCCTAATGGAATTAGAAATTAAACTATTAATAGTAACTATTTGCTCACATAAAAAGAAACTAGAATTCATACAAATACCAATTATAATAAGCTTTATTATAAATTGATAAGGATTTTTAGCCTCTACAATTGCAAGACTTGAAAGAAGTTGTTTTATTGCAAAATATAAAACAAAACCAATTAAAAGAGCATTTGAAATTATTAAAATACCGATTAGTTGCAGAAGTTCCAAATAGCTTTTCAAAATAGATAGAGCCTATAATATCTGTATCAACGAAAGCTATTTCATCTAAAGCTGTGTATATAGAATCATCAATTGAAGAAAATAAAGAACTAAAAAGCTCATTTATAGTAGATAAAATTGTATTAGTAGAATTCAAAAACCATACCTCCCGTAAGAAACTATTTAATTAATGACTCTATAAGACCAATAATTAGGTCAAGAACCAATATAAATGTATAAGATATAATAGATGTTCTTATAAGTTTTTTACCGGTTCTAATTCGTTCTTCATCACCTAAGCTAAACTTTTGCATTAAAAAACCGGAACCAATTGCAACAGCAGCAATAGGTGTTGCAATTGCAATTATATAGCTTTTAATACTCTCGAATGCAGAAATAAGTTTATTAACAAGCTTTGGATAAGCTGCAAAACATGAATAATAAAAACAAAATATAAACAAAAATGATAATATTAATGTAAACAAAATATAATAAAAAATTTTTTTCATAAAAAATTCAGTTCCTTTCTTTCAAAAAAATATACAGTAAGAAAAAGATTGTAATTTTTTTTAAAATATATTTTTCAATTTATTAAAATTTAAGTAAAACTACTTTGAGGTAAGATAAGTTAATGCATATCTTTGTCAATTATAAAATAAGGTAATAAATTTATTCTTTGGGGAGAAATAATAGAAGTGCCAGTTGATAGAAATGCTAAACATGAGAACGTATCTAACTTTTGAGTAAAATAATTTGTATCAAAGCTAAAATCAAACTGAGTATAAGAATTTAGACTTTCAGAAAAATTTGAATCATTATAACTAAATAATGATGATAAAGATGAAAACTTTGGATTCTTAGAACTTTCAGAAATACTTTTTGAATATTTTTGCTTTTCTTCCTTCCCTAATTGCTTTTGCGCATCTTCAATTGTAAAAATGTCATCAGTTCTAAACCAGAACTTATTTATTAGATTTTGAATGATTACTTTTACAGTATATTGATTATTTATAGAATTAAGTAAAGAAGTATAACTTTGCGTCGCAACGATGTTTATGCACTTAGCTTCCCTAGATTGTGCAAAAAAATCGGCATCAGTATCTGTTACATATTCGTGATATTCATCACTTATAAAGCAAACACTTCTTAAGTTTTCATGAGATTTAGCAAGTCTTGACATTACTTCTGTTTGAAAATCTAATTTTAAGTAAGCTGCAATTATTTTTGATAGATTTCTATACTCTGCAATATTCATATTTAAGACAACAATTTTTCCCTTTTCTATCATTTCTTCAAAACCAAAGAAATTTAGCTCGTTCTTAGGAGGGGAAAAAGTATTTAAAATATCATAATCAGAAATAAATGAGCCAGTAATTCTTGTTATCTCTGATTTTAAGATATTAGAAGTTCTAGAATCTAAAGAATTAAACTCTTTTTCAAAAAATTCTAATGAAGAAAGTAAATCATGAACATCATGTAAAGAAAGTTTACCCAAAATAAATTTATCTCTCATAAAATTAATTTTGCTCAAATAGTAATCAGGAATAGTAATAAGTTTATGTATTTCTAAAAAAGTAACATATCCACCGTTATATAATCTACAAAGTTTAATACACTCTGTAAGAATGGATTCAGCTTTATCTAGCCAATAACTCTCGCTATTATTTTTAGAAAACAAAGTAAGAATAGTTTTTAGACGATTTGCTAAAACAGTAGGTTTTAAATTAGGTTTATCTAGAGGATTATATCTTATATTACCTCCGTAGTTCGATTATAATTAAGTCATCCTCTCTTTTGTAATAAGAAGCATATTTTTTTACTTGAGAATAATAATTACCTTTAACGTCTAAAATAAGCATCCCTAGCTTTATAAAGCTATTACTATGATTATACTTAATAAGCTGTCTTGTAAAAGGATACATAGCAGAGCTAGTTTTACCAGAACCAATAGTGCCTGTAATTAAAATATTTTGATAAAGACTAGCAGCAGGTAAAATAATAGGATTTCCAAATGCATCATTTGAAACAAAAATAGAAGGACCGATTAGATAAATCTTTTGAAATGGATAAATTGTGTGGTTTTTTCTTAGTAAAAATTGAAGAATATATAGTATTAATACAAATTATAGAAGAAATAGCTGAAATAAAAATATATAAAACTTTAATTTTAAGCCAAATTTCAGGATATTTTTCGCAAATATTGAATGGATGAACTGCAAAAGATATAATAATATTATCAGAAGTATAAATATTGTAAAATAATGTTACATATATAGCCAAAAAGATGAAGATAAGTGCAAAATTAAAAATCACTCTTCTTAAAAAAGTGTTAACAAACATAAAACCCCCTTAAAATTTAATTATTTTGAAATATTGAATTTATTTAGATGTGAAGTTTTAAAGAATATATTATCAGTTATTATATAAATAGAATAAAAAACAATAAAACTATTAATAATAAAAGAGATAAAAAATAAATTTACTAAAAAAATGTACAATCACCACCTTAAAAAAATTAGGAAGCTAGATAAATAATACAACAAAAAAATTAATTTGTCTATACATTTTTTAAAAAATATGTTAAAATATGAAAGTAAATAAAAAAATTTATCAAAAAAGGAGAAAAATATAATGGAAATAAGTAAAGATATGACAATAGGAGAACTATTAGAAAAAGCACCAGAAAAAGCAGATATATTATTACAAGCAGGAATGCACTGCTTAGGATGTCCTGCATCACAGGGAGAAACAATAGAAGAAGCATGTATGGTACATGGAATTGATGTAGAAGAAATTATAAAAGAATTAAATAAATAAAATAAGAATAAAAATTTCAAAAAATAGTTGACATTTAGGTAAATTTGTAGTAATATATATAGGCGGTTGCTTTAAAGTAACTGGCAAATTGTGGTATGGGCCATTAGCTCAGGTGGTAGAGCACTTGACTTTTAATCAAGTTGTCCCGCGTTCGAGTCGCGGATGGCTCACCAATGGCCCGTTGGTCAAGCGGTTAAGACACCGCCCTTTCACGGCGGAGACATGGGTTCGATTCCCGTACGGGTCACCAAACAATTTAATATGCCAATTTAGCTCAGTTGGTAGAGCAACGCACTTGTAATGCGTAGGTCACCCGTTCAAATCGGGTAATTGGCTCCATAGAAGGTCAAGAATTTTGATGTAAATCTTAATTCCTGGCTTTTTTCATATAAAATAAATTCGAAAAAGGAAATGATGAAAATGCAAAAAGTTGCAATAGTTACAGGTGCATCAAGAGGAATAGGAAGGACTTGTGCTATGAAGTTTGCAAAAGAAGGGATAAAGGTAATTGCAAACTACAATAAATCAGAAGAGAATGCAAAAAGTTTAAAAGAGGAACTTAATAAACAAGGAATAGAAATAGATATATTTAAAGCAGATGTAAGTAAAATAGAAGAAGTAAATAAAATGATAGAATTCGTGCTTAAAAAATATGGCAGAATAGACATACTTGTTAACAATGCACGGAATATCACAAATAAAGTTATTTACAGAATTAACTAATGAAGATATAGATAATATGATTAATGTAAATTTAAAATCTGTATTTTATGTAACAAGAGAAGCAATAAAAAGCATGATAAAAAATCAAGAGGGGAGCATTGTAAATATATCATCAGTCTGGGGGACAGTAGGAGGGGCATGCGAAGTGCATTATTCAGCTACAAAAGCAGGCATAATAGGAATGACAAAGGCGCTAGCAAAAGAAGTAGCACTATCTAATATAAGAGTAAATGCAGTTGCTCCAGGAGCAATTGATACAGATATGAATAGTGATTTAACCAAAGAAGAATTACAAGAGCTAGAAAAAGAAATTTTGTTAGGAAGAATAGGTAGAACAGAAGATATTGCAAATTGTGTATATATGTTGATACAAAATAGTTATATAACAGGTCAAGTTATAACAGTTGATGGAGGATGGATAGGATAAAAAAATCCTCTAGCCTTAGCTAGGGGATTTTTTTTATTAATCGTTATTGTTATTAATTTTGCGTTTATAATTTCCAGAAATAAGTTTTGGTAAATATGTAATTACCTTATATATTGCAAGTCTTATTTTTTTACTCCAAATGTAAGCTTTTCTAAGACCAGGTTTTGCGTCTAACCCTAATTCATCTTGTAAGACTAAAGATGTTGGTAATTCTTCAATTGCAAAAGAATAATTTTGACCATCATTATTATCCCAATTTCCATTACCATCATTAAAACAAAAATTAAAACATTCTGAATCATTTAAAGTTATTTCAGCCTGAAAACCAAGCTCTGTTTTATTCATTTCTATATCAGTAAGGTTTTCCCAATTTAAACCAAATCCATAATGAATAAAAACGCTTTCTGCTTCATTTTGAAATAATTTTCCTGTATATGATATTTTAACCGTTGAGTTTGCAACAAGTTTGTCAGTATTAAAAAATATATTTTTAGTTAATTCCATTCTTATTCTCCCACTATTTTATCTTTTGATGAATACATTATAATATTAAATAAAATATTATTCAAGCTTTTTTTACAAAAAACTATTTATTTTTGAAAACTTTTCCAATTATATGAAAGGTATCTTCGTCAGAAACCTTGATTTCTGGCAATTCTTTGTTATCTGCCTTTAAGAAAATTTTTCCCTTTTTTGAAGAAAATTTTCTAATTATAGTAGAACCATTAAGTTCAAAAAGACCATAATCTTTTGAAGACAAAGGACTATTTAATTCTACGAAAACTATACTATTCTTTTCAAAAGTAGGTTCCATAGAATTATCTGGAACTTTTATAGCAATAGATGAACTAGATAATTTTGGAGGACAGTCAATAAATCCGCCTATCTTATCAACTAATAAAACTTTATCATAAGAAATACAATCTGTAATACTATAAGATTGCTGCTCCTCATTTATTTCTTTATCATAAGTAAACATTAAAGGCTGATAAGGAATTTTTAAAGCACTACAAATAGTTTTTAAAGCTTTATGACTTGGATTTCTTTCACCTTTTTCAATATGAGTTAAATGTCCAATATTTATATCAGTTATTCTAGAAAGCTCAGTTTTAGTAATACCCTTATCTTTTCTAGCCTTAGCAATCATGTCGCCAATCATAAAATTCTACCTCTTTCTATATAAGTTGATAATATTATACAAAAAAATCAAGAGTTTGTCTAGCAGTAAAACAAAAAAAGTATAAGTAAATAATATTATAATATAGAATGAATATAATATATTGTAAAGAAACAAACTTTGTGGTAATATGTAATTATATACGAAAGAAAGGATTTTTTTTTAATTATGAGAAAAAGAGAAAATAGAAAAATTAAGGTACTTATAAAACTCCTTATTTTAGTGCTATGCGTACGGATTCTTTTCGACAATATTTGCACTAATTTTTGCAACAAATTCTAATATAATAAGCAATGTAACAATAGATAATATAAAAGTTTCTGGACTTAGTAGAGTAGAAGCACAAACAAAATTTGAAAATATTATAGATAACATAATAGACGATGAAATAATACTAAAATATAAAGATAATGAAAAAACATTTACACTAAAAAGAATGGAACTAGAAACTAATATAATAGAGAAAGTCCAAGAAGCGTGTATGATAGGTAGAAGTGGAAACATAATTGAAAATAACTATAAAATAATATCCATACTAATGAATGGAAAAAAGTTAGATTTAGATATAAATTTTAATGAAGAAATTCTAGAAAGTATATTTAGCAACTTAGATGAAGAATGGGAAGAAACCTTTACGGATAATAGCTATTACATAGATAATGATAAACTAATAATAGTAAGAGGGAAAACAGGAGTTATAGTTGATAAAGAAGCATTAAAGAAAAAAATAATAGAACTTGTACATGAAAAAATAGAAGGAAAAGAAGCAAAAATTATTGAGATACCAGTTATAACCAAAGTTCCAGAAGAAATAGATATAGAAAAAATACAAAAAGAAGTATATAAAGAACCAAAAAATGCTTCATATGATAAAAGTAAAAATATTTTAACAGTACACTCAGATGGTGTGGACTTTGGAATAAGTATAGAAGAAGCAAAAAAAATAATATCCGAGCAAAAAGAAGAATACGAAATACCATTAAAAATAGTAAAACCAGAAATTACGACAGAAATGCTTGGAGAAGACGCATTTCCAGATGTACTTGCAAGTTTTTCAACAAGATATGATGCAAGCAATAAAAATAGAGGAACAAACATAGAACTCGCAGCAAATGAAATAAATGGATTAGTATTAGCACCAGGAGAAAAATTCTCATTTAATGGGAAAGTAGGAAATACAACAGCAGCAAAGGGGTATAAACTTGCAGGAGCATATTCAGCAGGAGAACTTGTTCAAAACTACGGAGGAGGAATATGCCAAGTATCAAGTACTTTATATAATGTAGTACTATACGCAAATTTAGAAATAGTAGAAAGATATAATCACTCATCTGTTGTATCATATCTTGACCCAGGAAGAGATGCAACAATATCATACGGCTCAAAAGACTTTAAATTTGCAAACTCTAGAAACTATGCAGTAAAAATAATTGCAAGAGCAACAAATGGAATATTAGAAATGGAAATACGAGGAATAAAAGAAAAACAAGAATACGAAATAGAAATAGTAAGCCAAAAAACAGAAACCATTCCTTGCAATGTTAAATATGAATATGATAGTACTTTAGCGCCAGGAGAAGAAATAGTAAAGACATATGGAGCAAACGGAGCAAAAAGTATATGCTATAAAATAGTAAAGAAAAATGGAATAGAAATATCAAAAGAAATACTTTCAAAAGATAGTTATAACCCAATGGTTAAAGTAATTAGAACAGGTACAAAAAAATAACCAAAAATAAACATTGAAAAATAGTAAAATATGAATTATAATAAAAAAGAATTGGAGGAAAAAGCAAAATGGAAAGAGAAAATGTATTAGAAAAAAACATGTGTGATTACTCAAAATGGGTAGAAATTATGCAAATTATATTAATATCAGTTGCAGCACTACTTGTTCCAACATTTTTAGCAAAACTACTTACAATAGCTTTCGGAGCAAATAGTTTTATCGCAAGTCATTCACAAATAATAGTTGGAACTATTGTAAATACAGCACTAATAGCCACAGCAATAAATGTAAAAGGATGGAAAAAGATTGCAGCAATAATTACATTACCAAGTATATCAACCATACTTGGAGGATATGTATTTAAAACAGCTTCGATATATATGGTATACATGATACCAGCAATATGGGCTGGGAATTTCGCATTAGTATACTTATATAAACTATTACTATTAAAAAAGAACATTAACTACTTCCTAACAGGAATAATATCAATAGCCGTAAAGGTTGGAATAATATTTTTAGGATTTAGTATGCTTAATGCATTTGGAATTTTCCCAGAAAAATTAGTACAAAACCTACAAAACGCAATGGGAGTTACACAAGCTATAACAGCAGCAATAGGGGCAGTTATAACATATACAGTATACATAGTAAATAAAAAAAGTATAAAAGAATAGCCATAAAAAAATCGCTTGTAAATAAGAGGCATATTAGCCTTGAAATGCAGGCGATTTTTCTTATAAAGTATTGACAAAATGGAAAAATGATAATATAATAAATAACGCATTTAAAACAAAACACATGGGTGACTAGCTCAGTTGGTAGAGCAGCTGACTCTTAATCAGAAGGTCCAGGGTTCGATCCCCTGGTTGCCCACCAATGCGTTTCTGTTCGAACTAAATTGAATAGACAATACAAATATCATTCCCAAAAGGATGATATTTTTTTAAGGTTCAATATCAATAGTTGGGGGAGATACCTGAAAAGTATTCTCGTCTCAGCTTTTTTAATTGGTCAAAAATTTTAGGCAACCCAAATAAACCAATGGCAATAATTGGTATTTATGGTAAAATATTTTCTCATATTTTTTAGCTTGACATTAATATTATAGAACCAAAATATAGAGCACATTTGGAATTATTCACTATTCATCTGTAAATTGTCAAGTATAACCTTTATTTTCAAGAGTTATTTACTTCTCTCCTATTTTATATATGTTCTGCATAATAATTCCTTTTTTTGAAATAATAGCTATATAGATTCTTTTAGCTAAAGCAATGCACAAAAGTCTCCGTTTTAGAGGTAATGCCTCATTTTTGCTATGAACGCATTATGTAGATAAGCTGTATCTATGTGGGATGTATTTTATTGATGAGCATATTTGGGTAAGATATAATTTAGACTAGATTATTTGTTGCAAAATCACATGGGAATGGAACAAAAGTGGCACAAAGCATCCTAGAATACCACAATAAAACAATAGAAAATGTAGGGACGCAGTCCCTGCGCCTGTGACCACGTAAGGGTTTGCTTCTATGGTTCTTGAGGGAAATTTCTTTAAAAAATAAACAAAAATATAGCAATGGCGTTGGAGCAACGGACGTCGGGACGACGCCCCTACATTTGATGGATTTTGCTATTAGCTATTCTAGTAATGTGTGTGCTATGGATTAATTTTTTTGCTTATTTTTTGATATTTTT
>CANSWM010000031.1 GCA_947650745.1 uncultured Clostridium sp.
TATCTCTTACACCTTTTGCTGCAAATTTTGCATATCTGTCTTCCATTTCTTGAACAGCCCAAGCAAGTGCACCTGCTGCCTTTCTAGGGTCTGTTACAACTGGTATAAGCAGATGTGGTATTCCATTATATACAGAAAGTTCAACAATTTTGGGGTCTACCATTACAAGTTTTACTTCACTTGGTTTTGATTTGTATATTAAACTTGTAATTAATGTATTAATGCATACACTCTTTCCAGACCCTGTGCTTCCGAGCTACTAGTAAATGTGGCATTTTTGCAATATCTGCTATAACTCTTGCACCACTTACGTCTTTTCCAAGTCCCATAGAAAGTTTTGATTCTGATTTTACGAATTCTTCTGAATCTAGTACATCTCTTAAATGTACCATTTCTGTATCTTTATTTGGTATTTCAATTCCGTACTGCTTGTTTTCCGTGGAATTGGAGCTTCTATTCTTATACTTTGAGCTGCTAAATTAAGAGCTATGTCATCTGCTAAATTTGCAATTTTGCTTACTCTTACTCCTTCTGCTGGTTTTAACTCATATCTTGTAATTGCAGGTCCAACAGAAACATCTTCTACTTTTGCGGCAACCCCAAAGCTATGTAATGTTTTTTGAAGTTTTAGAGCATTTTCAGTAATTAATGTTTTTGAAGTTTGTTTTTTAGCTACACCTTGCTCTAATAAAGCAATTGGAGGGAATTCATAATTCTCATCTATTTCAATTTGTGAATGTTCTAATTGTAATTCTTGTTTTGTTTTTTCTTCTTTTTCTTCTTTAGTTTCTTTAAATAGGTTTGCTTCTATAAATTCATCTTTTGGTTCTTCTTTTATTTCTTTTTTTGCTTCTTTTGGTTTTACATCAACATTTATATTCTTCTCTTCAAATGCAAGTGGTATATCATGGTCATATTTTGGTTTTTTTGTATCTTCTTCAAATAAATCTTCCATGATAACTGAATGAGGTTTTTCTTTACGTTTTTTACGTACTGGTTTTTCTATAATTTCTTCTTCTTCCTCTTCATCATCATCCTCTTCATATTTTGATTCTTGTAATTTTTCAGAAACTTTATCTACTATTTCTGCAGGTTTTATGCCAAATGTAAATATAGAAAGAAGTATTCCTGCCCCAATTAATACAACATATGAAGCTCCTCCTATAGTTTTCATCATCGGAACAGCAATAAGTGCTCCTACTGCGCCACCACCTTTATTTAAAGTACCTTTATCATATGCTGATGTTATTATATCTGAGAAATCATCATTTACACTAAGTTCTGTACTTGATAATTGTATCAGGCTCATAAGACCACATACACATAAAATTATAACGAAAAATTGTAGCATTTTTGGTACAACAAATTCTTTTGATTCTTTAGTTAAAATTATTCCAACAACAAAAGTACCCACTGGGACAATATATTTTATCCATCCCATAAGTCCTCCTAACATGTTACTTAATCCTCTTCCCACTGTACCAGTTTGTCCATATATTAAAACTGCAAGTAATATACTAATAATCATTATAACAATTGCTTGTATATATGCATCTTGTTTCTTTACTTTCTTTTTTCTTTTTCCACTGCTTTTTGCTGCTGTTTTTCTCGCTTTTCCCATTTTGTTTATCTCCATTTCGCTAAGATTTTTATATCTTATTTTTTATCCTAAATTTTCTATTATATTCTATCATTGTGCATTTTAAATTGCAACTTTTTTTGGGAAAATTTTTTATGGTGCAGGAAAACCTGCACCTAATTTTTCTTTCTAAATTTAATGTTCTTTTGGAATTGTAACTCTTATTTTAGACATTCTTTCTTTCATCTTTTGTCTATCTCCATCTGCCTGCATTTTATTTCGTATTGCTGCTCTTACTCTTAATTGTTCTTTAAAATCATATCCATCATTATTAACATAGAATATATTTCTTCTTTTTTCTTCTGCTGCTCTAAAGTCAGATTCTGTTCTATTTACATATTCTTGTAATGCTGAGTAACTTCTTTTTAAATTACTATATATAGGTAATCTCACTAATAGAGCATATGGATTTATATTTTTATCCTCATTTTCTGCTATTATTAGTTTTTCAAAAAACACTCCAATTTCATTATACAATTGTTGTGATAAATTGCCTCCTCTTGTTTTATCTATAAGCTCTGCATATGATTTAATTTTCATTAGCTCTATAACTTCATCTAAATAAAGCTCTCTTTTTATTTGGTTACCTGTAGCTCCATCTCTTATCTCTACTTCACCAGAAAGTCCTGTTTCTCTTCTAAATACTCTGAATATAAAATTTAAATTTGTTGCTTCTTCATCACAAAACTCAAATGAATGATAAATATTAAATATTTCATGTTTCTTTTTTTGTTCACTAAATTCATAAATCTTTTTATTTTTTGCAAAAAAATTATATATTGGTGCTTTCTTATCTGGTAAAAACTCTTTTTCTTTTTGTTGCCCTCCTAGTCTTTCTTCTTCAATTTCATTTAGTAACTCTTTTGGCATATTTTCAGTTAAATAATCCATATCAATCTTTTCCAATTTTTTTGTTTTACATTCTATATCCCCCATCTGCACAGTACTATCTAGTCTCATTACTTGATTTCCTATTTTAAGTCTTGTCCTACTTATTAATCCGAATAAGATTCGAAAATTGTAATCTTCTATGTTCTTTAATTACTATGGGTAACAATACATTAGATTCAGCATCTTCTCTAACTATTTCACTATTACTTTTATCTTGTTCTTCTATATTTTCATTTTTTGCAATAGCAAGTAATCTCCATATTTCTGGGTCATATACTGCATCTAATCTATCTATCATTTTACACGTTATTTTGTTTACTATCGTTTTCGTTTCTTGATTTCCACTTTGCATAAGAGAAAATAATTCATTATTTATGAATGTTGTTAAATTTGATATATCATTTTCTTCAATTTCTCTATGTAAATCTAATGCACCGTCTTTTGCCTTTTTAATTAACAATTTTGCTTGAATTTCAGCTATTCTTTTCCCAATAGAGTCTTTTTCCATGTAACTAAAGTTCTCTAAGTTACTATTATACAGGTCTTTTACTTCTAAAAATTCACTTTCAAAATCTGCAACTTCTAGTTTCTCAGCGTCCTTCTGTAATCTTTCTAATCTTCTAACTATTTCTACACTATACCCATTAAACTGTTTTTCTTTTCCTGTTTTTTCTTCATATTGTCCGAATTTGAAATTCTAAATCTGTAATATCGTTTATAATCCTTAACATGTTAGAATCATCTTTTTTTATTATGTCATAATATTTTTGCAATAATATATCTGCCATATTTGGATCATATAATAATATCCCGAGAGATTCTTGCTTTTAATGGCTCTAAGTATTCTTTATAAAGTCTATTTATTTGATAATCAGTCCCATAATCTTGTTTCATTTATTTATTTTCTATCTCCATATTATTTTTTCTCAATTACCCAAGCCGTATCTTTTGTCATTCCATTATTTTTGCTGTTTATTACTATTTCTTCTAATGGTATCTCTACCATTGGGCGAAGTCTATCCCAGTATTCTAGGCTTCCTCCTCTTGAATTAAATACTGTGTTTGTATGTATTTTATTTCCAGAACTCACTTCAAATATGTCATAGTCAATATTATTTTCATTTAAGTCTACTGCACGAGATGCTAGAAAATATGACATTAGTCCATCTTTATTATCAAACCCGTTTTTAAAAATTAAATAATAATAATTACTATGTGTAAAGTTCTTTTCACTCATTTTAGTTTTAGTCCATGCTGTTTGTAATGGATTAAGCTTTTCATCTGCTTTTAAATAATTTTGGTTTATTTCATATAAACTATTTTGAAAGCTTCTTTCTATTCCTTCTTCTTTTTCTATATTATCTATATTTGAATATCTTTCTTCTTTGTATATAACAGGGTAACATCTTGTTACTTTATATTCTTTTCTTCCAGAATATGCCATAAGTTCTGTTTTTCTTGTCTTGTAATTTTCAGGTGCCCATATTTCTTTATTTAATACCGCTTCTATGTCATCAATATTCATGCTTCTTGAAACAGCTTTAATTTCATTATTGCTATAACATGTTTTACATATATCATTTAGAAGTTTAACTGCATTATTATAACCATTACAATTGCTAAGGCTTATTGCTCCTAAATTTTTGTAGCCCCCAACTTCTGTTGGTTTATCTGATACTAATGTTATTTTTTTATCATCAATGCTCCATACTCTCCAATTTAGTGAAGTATCTGTTATAAAGTCATAGTTATTACTATGGCTTCCTGTATATTGTTTATTATTTGTTATTTGGCTGTATGTTCCTACTTCTGGAGTATATTTAATATATTTTCCAATAGCTTCTGATACATCTAGTTCTTCATTATTTGTTGCACCTATTGTTTCAAAGTCAAATGTACTTAATATTAATACTGCAATTCCTATTATTGCAATTGTAAATATAGCTATTAAACTAATTCGAAGAATAAGATTTGTTTTAATTTTCTCAATTATAAATTTCATAATTTCTCCCCTTGAAATTTTAATACATTATATTTTATGTTTTCTACTTATAACTATTGTATTTACTCTTTTGTAAGAAGATATTATTTTTATAAATTTATGTTTATATATTATCATATTTTTCTAACAAAATCAATTGTTTATGTCTACTTTTTATCTTTTTCTTTCTTGCATCATATATACTATTTTGCTCGTAATGTTATTTGGTGAAATTTTTGCCATTAGCCTTACAAACTTTATTTTTAAACCTGGAACTATTAAAAATTTATTTCTTAGCATTTTATCTATAGCATATTTTGCTACATGTTCTGATGTATATGATGGTAGTTTAAATTTTACCCCTGCAACATTATTAAAATTTGTATCTACTGGTCCTGGGCAAAGCACACTTATTTTTACATTTGATTTTTCTTTTTTTAGTTCTTCTCTTATTCCTTCTGATAATCTTACTACATATGCCTTTGAAGAATAATATGCACACATAAGAGGTCCTGGCATAAATCCTGCAATTGAAGCAACGTTTAATATATGTCCGTTTGTTTTTTTCCATCATATCTTTTAGATAAAGTTTTGTTAAAATATGAACAGCTGTAATATTTGTATTTATTAAACTTATTTCTTTTTCTAATTCTGTTTTATTAAAGTCGCCAAATGTTCCAAACCCTGCATTATTTATTAGTATATCTATATCCTTTGCTAATTCGTGTAGTTTTTTACAATTTTCTTCTTTGCTTAAGTCCATAGAAATTATTTGTACTTTTCCTTTTAAACTATTTTTTAATTCTTTTAATTTTTCTTCATCTCTTGCAACTAAAACTAAATCTATTTTACGTCTATCAAGCTCTCTTGCCATATCTCTTCCAATTCCTGAAGAAGCTCCTGTAACTAAGGCTCTCATACAAATTCCTCCCATACGATATTTGCAAAGTCTAATCCTTTATTTGTTAATTTTATGTAATTATTAGAAATTTCTAGTAAATCTTTTTTTATTAGTTTACTAATTTCTCTTTTATATAATTTTAATGGGTCTTTAGAAAATCTATTTTTAAATTCTTCTATACTTACTCCACCTATTTTTCTTAACCCTATAAGCATAAACTCTTTTTGTATCTCTTCTTTATTTTGCTTTTCATGTATAATAATATTCTTTCCAAAATTTTTTGTTTCTATGTTATTGATATAGTTTTCTATATTTTCTATTTTTGAATACCTAACATTTTCATTATATGAATGACTTGCTGCTCCAAAACCTATATATTCTTTTTGATTCCAACAGTCTATATTATGTTTTGAACTAAATCCGTTTTTTTGCAAAATTTGATATTTCGTAATGTATATATCCTTCATCTTCTAACATTTTCTTAGTTTTCCAATACATCTTTCTTTCTAATTCTTCAGGTATCATTTTAAGTTCTCCGAAAAAGCACCTTTTTATCTAATAATGTTCCTTTTTCTAGTATTAGTGAATATATTGATATATGCTCTGGTTTTAAGTTTATTACTTCTTTTAAAGACTTTTCTAATATCTTTAAGCTTTGGTCTGGAAGTCCTAACATTAAGTCTACATTTATATTTTTAAACCCTACTTTTCTTGCCTCTTCATATGTATCTAAAAACTCTTTGTAATTATGTATTCTTCCTATTTGTTTTAATAATTTATCATCTGTTGTCTGAAGCCCTATACTTAATCTATTTATTCCGCATTTTATGTATTTTTTTAATTTATTTTTATCTACTGTTCCAGGGTTTACCTCTATTGTAATTTCTGCACTTTCACAAATATCAGGTTTTATCTCATTTAAAATTTCTTCTATATATTCTCCGGCATAAAATAGATGGAGTTCCTCCACCTATATATACTGTTTTTATGTTATATTTGCTTAAGCACTCATTTTCTATTTCTTTTATAACTGCTTTTATGTATTTTTCTATTAAATTATTTTTATTTGAAAATGATACAAAATCGCAGTAATAGCACTTAGCCATGCAAAATGGAATATGTATGTATATTCCCATATCTTTTTTCATAAATTATTCCTCTGCAATTTCAATAATTTTTTTAAGTCTATGATTTACTCCTGATTTCCCGAATTGGCTCTTTAAGCATTTTTCCAAGTTCTACTAATGTTGCATCTGGATTTTCTATTCTAAGTTCTGCAATTTCTTGTAAGTTTAGTGGTAGTTTATTAAACTTTTTTTGTTTTTTTAATTTTTCTATTGCTTGTATTTGATATACTGCTGCTCCTATTGTTTTATTTAAGTTTGCTGTTTCGCAATTTACTTTTCTGTTTATGTTATTTTTTGTATCTTTTATTACTCTTATATCTTCATATTTTAAAACTGAGCCATTTGCTCCAATTAGTGCTAAAAATTTTGAAATTTCTTCTCCATCTTTAATATATATTGAAAATGAATATTTTCTATCTAGTTTTTTAGTCTTTATGTCAAATTTAGATATAATATCTATTACTTCATCTCTTCCGTTTTCACTTTTTAATCTAATTTCTAGATGATATCTTGCAGAAGGTTCTGTAATAGAGCCTCCTCCTAAAAAAGCTCCTCTTACTACTGCCTTCATTATTTCTTCTTTTTCAAATTTTATTTTATCCATTTTTAAATCGCTTTTTTTAAACTGTATTAAATAGTTTTTGCCTTTCATTTTTATTGTGTAATTTATTTTTAGTCTATTTAAAAGCTTATTTAATCTATTTATATTATACTCGTTCTCTGTTAGAAATTTTATTTTACCACTATTTTTCGTATCTACTGTAAGTAAATATCCGTATAGCTCTGCATAAACTGCTTCTATATCCCAGAACATATTAATTTTGCTTGCTTCTTCTTTTACTTTTGCAGAAAAAGACATTTCTTTCTCCCTTCTACTTTTTTATTATTATAACTCTATCATTCCCAAATAAGTCTTGCTTGCAATATGCCTCTTTATATTTCTTGCTATTTTCTACAATATCTAATATAGCCTTTTTTTGGTCATAGCCTATTTCTAATGCTATAATTCCATTATTTTTTAAAAATTTATATCCTTCTTCTATTATTACTCTATAAAACATTAGTCCATCTTCTCCTCCGGTCTAATGCAATTTTGGGTTCATATTTTAGCATATAGTCTTTTATTACTTTTGTTTTTATATATGGTGGGTTTGAAACTATAATATCAAATTTTTTATTTATATTTTGGAACATATCACTTTTTATTAGTTTAATATTATCGTCTTTTAGTAAATTTTTAGAATTTATTTTTGCAACTTCTAATGCTTCTTTACTTATATCTGTAGCTATAACATTTATTCCATCTACATATTTTGCAATAGAAATTCCAATAGCTCCGCTTCCTGTGCATAAATCTAACACATCTTTTTTTCCCTGTGCAAGACTAATTACTTCCTCTACTAAATTTTCTGTATCTGCCCTTGGTATTAATACATTTTCATCTACAAAAAAATCCATTTTCATAAATTCTTTTTTACCTATTAAATATTGAACAGGATATCCATTTGCAATTTTTTCTATTCCGTTTTAAGAATTTTTCTTGTATTTCTTTTTCTACTTCTTTTTTAGAATTTACAATTAATTCTTCTCTCCTACATCCTAAAATACTAGATAAAAGCATTTTAGAAATAAGATCTGCTTCTTCTATATTATTTTGGTTTAGAATTTCTTTTCCTTTAATTACAATTTCTTTTATATTCATAGTTTCTTTCCCATATTAGTTTTTATATGAACTTATAATAAAATTTATTTTCCGCTTGTCCAATTCTTCTTTTGCATCTATATTTCCTTTTTCTCTTGTTGTTTCCATTCCTTTTACTACTTCTTCTCCTGTTGGTAACTCACTATAATTTGACATATCACTTAATTCTTCTTTAAATTTTTCTCTTTTTGTATTTATACTATTTTCTTCGTCATTTACTTCTATAATGCTGCTGCTACCATTGCCTCTATATAATTTTTTTCTTATGCTTAATAAAAGCTTTGAAAATCTAGTTTCTTTTCTAACTGTTGGCAAATTTCCTGCTCTTTCTTCTTTACTTTGAGCAAAATTCATTTTTATTGGTTCTTTACTTTTGACTTCTGCTGGAAGAATAATTCCTCCCTCTTTTATGGAATAATATTCTCTTTTTCCATTATCATCTACAACAATTACCTCATTTAAAATGCTAATTTCTGCATTTTGGTTTCTTTCATTTATCTTTTCTTTTAATTTTAAAAATTGGCTTATCGCATTTTTATATCCTTCATCTGCTGGGTCGCTTGTGTAATCAAATATATCCTCTTGGTCTTTTATTTCTTCATTTGCTGTAATTTTCTTTATTGATGACATAATAGTAGAAAATACTGGTCTTTTGTCTTTCATATATACATTATTTTTTAGTCCTTCTGCTTCTATTTCAATAAATGAATATCTATTAATATCTTCAATATTTCCATCTCGTATAACTTTTTCAATTAGCTGCTCTACTGCTTCTGGATTTTTTGAGCATATCAATTTAGAAATTCTATTAAATACATCTCTTCTTACATAATATTCTTCATTTTCATTTCCATAGCTTAGTTTCTTTGTTAGTTCAAGCAGTTCTTGAATAGATAATTCTCCTTGCTTTAGTCTTTCTTCATATGGTAATAATGCTTTATCTTCATATTTCTTTCTTAAAATTTTAAGTTTTCTTTGAAAATCTACAACGCTTCCTTCTATATCATCTTCATATGTTTCCATATTTCTTCTTAAATCTATATATTTTTTTGTATCTTCATAAGAAATATCTTCACTATTTAACAATTCTTCAAATTCTTTTTTGAAATATTTATCAAAAATTATACTTTCTGCATGAGCTCTTGCTTTTATTACTCCTCTTTTTGCACTTTCTTTTTCTTTTGCAATATATTTTAATCTCGTTTCATCATCATCTTCTAAATTATTATCTTCAATATACTTTTGATACTCACAATTTTGCTCAAATTGTTGTGATAATCCAGAATACTCGCTTTCAAGTTTTTTAATTTCTTCATTAGATATATATAACACATCTTTATTTCTTATTTTAGCTAGAATTTCCTGTACTTTTTCACATTTTTGCATTCTTTTTTCTTCGAAATACAAATGGTCATTTATGGCTAAGAATTCGATGCACTCATAAAAATCCATATTTAATCTTTTAGCTACATTACCTTTTACATCTCCTTTGCAAATTTTCATTGTTTCTTCTTTTCCAATTGCAATTTCTATTTGCTTTGCTATATTTGTTAGATTTTTATAGGTATTTGTTTTTATTCCAGCCTTCTCTACTATCCAATTTGTAAGTCCTTCATTAAATCCTCTTGCTCTTTCTATGCCATCCTCATAAATTTCAAATATTCCTGTACCACTTATAATTCCCATTTTATTACATTTTTGTTTTAACTGCCTAAGTATTGCATGAACTGCTTCATGTAAAATTGTTTCTTGCAAGTGGTCATCTTCTTCTATATCTTTTGATTTTAAGAGTTCTCCATTTTTACCACTTTTACATATTGTAATGGTAAAATCTTTTATATCATAATATCCACCTTTATCACTTTTTTCATTTGTATATACTTTTTCAAGATTTAGTGCTAACATTTTTCTTGCAAATTTTTTACCGAATGTCTTTACAAATACATCACAATTTTCTAAATGGCTAATTGCAAAATTTACCAAATATTCTTTTATCTCTTGATTTTCTTGTCTTGACATGTTTTCTCCTTAATTTTTAATATATTTTGTCTTCTGCTTTTGGACTATATATTTCTTTTAAGCTATCTAGTATTTTCTTATTTTCTATACATTTTATTTCTTCATCTTCTATCTCATAATACATATATTTAATTTTATCTTTTTCTATTTTAAGAGATTTTATATAACTTTTTCCATTATAATCTATCGTTGCAATAAAGCCTTCATTTTTTTCTTTTCTTAATTTTTCTTTTATTTCATTTGTTTTCATTATACCACCCTTTTATTTAAATAATTTCTGCTATTAGGTCATATTCTCTTACATCTACTATTTTGCATTTTACAAAGCTTCCTATTTCCTTTTCTTTTTCTTTTTCTTTTTTAATAAAAACTACACCATCTTCTTCTGGTACATCCATATATGTTCTTCCGAATATAGTATTTACCGTCAAAACTTATATTTTCTATAACTGCTTTATAAGTTTTACCTTGAGTTTTTTCTAAGTTCTGTTTTGATATTTCTTTTTGAATAGTCATTATTTTATTTCGCCTACTTTTCTTTGTCATATAGTGAATTTGGTCAGGTAGTTTTGAAGCTGGTGTTCCATCTTCTTTTGAATACATAAATACACCAAGTTTATTAAATTTAGCCTTTTTTACAAATTCATACAAAGTTTCAAAATCTTCTTTTGTTTCTCCTGGGAATCCTACTATCATTGTTGTTCTTAGTATAACGTCTGGTATTTCTTCTCTTATTTTTTCTATTAACTTTTCTATACTTTCTTTATCACTCTTTCTATTCATTCTTTTTAGTACTTTGTTAGATATATGCTGAAGTGGTATATCAAAGTATTTACATATTTTTTCTTCATTTTTTACTACTTGTAAAAGTTCATTACTTATTGTTTCTGGGTAAGTATAAAGAAATCTTATCCATTTAAAACCTTCTATTTTACAAAGTTTCTTTAATAAATCTGGAAGTTTAGCTTCTCCATATATATCTATCCCATATCTTCCTGTATCTTGTGCTATTATTATAAGCTCTTTTATGCCTTTTTTAGCAAGCATTTTTGCTTCTTCTAGAATTTCTTCTTCTTTTCTAGATATATATTTACCTTGTATATATGGTATAGCACAATATGTACAATTATTGCTGCATCCTTCTGCAATTTTTAAATAAGCATAATTTTCTCCTGTTGTTATAACCCTTTTACAAAAATCTAATGAGCATTTTTTATTATTTTCTTGATTTAACAATTCTTTTATCTTGTCCCATAATTTGTCATACTCTTTTATTGATATAAATAAATCTACTTCTGGAATTAGTTTTTCTAAGTCTTTTTTATATCTTTCAACTAAACATCCGAATTACAATTAGATATTTGCATTTTTTCTTTTTATACTCTGCCATTTCAAAAATGCAGTCTATTGCTTCTTGTTTTGCACTTTCTATAAATCCACATGTATTTATAACAATAATTTCTGCTTCTTTTTCGTTATTTACTATGTTAAAATTATTTTCTTTAAACATTCCGATTACTTCTTCTGTTACTACTAAATTTTTACTGCACCCAAGTGAAACAAATCCTACATTCATTTTTTATCCTACTTTCTATTTTTATCCTTTTTTATTATATATTATTTTGGTTTGTTTTACAAGGAATGTGTACATATATATTAAAAAATTAAGGCAAAAGATGTATACCTTTGTCTTAATTTTTCTTTTTATCTTTTCAAATTTAAAATTTCTTTTGCAAATTCTATTAAATCTGTTAAATGATTTTCAATTACATCTGCAAGTATTTCTTCTTCTATTTGTTTGTAATCATGAATAGCAATGTTTCTAAAGCCTATCATTTTTTGCATATTAACACTAATATCTTTTGAAATAAGTTTATTTTCTTCTAATTTTATAAATGCTTCTTTTTTTGTCTGTGGCACTCCTAATTTTCTGTTTGCTACAATATACATTGCAATATCTGTAGCTAATTCGCATGCCCTTTGTAAATTTAGTACTATTGGGTCTAAGGTTTTATAATTATATAAATTTTCTATTTTGCTATCATATTCCTCTTGTATTCTTTTAATGCATTTTTGTATACTTTCATATTTGTTAATAATAACTGCTTCATTTTCCAATACTATTTACCTCCATTTTTTTATTTGCTTTTTAGCTCATCAATAATTATTTTTCTTGCTTCATTTAAGTCTAGATATTCTCTATATGCATCTAATTTATATAAATCAAATTTATAATTATCTTTGCAATAAATTATTTCTCCATTAATTAGTATTTCATACTTAAATCCATCATTTTCTATTTTATCTATATCTACAAGATCAATATCTTTTTTTATTTCATCTGCTATTTTTTCACTTAATTCATATAATTCTTTTTTAGTAATACTTCTGTTAGCTTTAATTCCTATGTCTACATCGCTTTCTTCATTTTGTGTTCCTCTTGCATAACTTCCAAATATAATAATTGCTTCACACTCTATTGTATTATTTATTATATTGATGATTTTATTTTTTATTTCATCCATATTAAATTAATTTTCCCCCTTTAAATTAGATATTATACTTCTTTCTTGGAGTATAGTGTGTATGTAAAAGTTTATGTGCTTTATGGCTTCCTGGGTTTTCTAAGAATTCTTTATATACTTCTTTTATATATGGATTTTCATGTGATTTTCTTATTTTGCTTTTTTCATCTATATCATATAATGCATCTGAGCGCTTTTTAAATACGTCTACCACATTTCTTGTTTTTGCAGATTTTATAGGTTGACCTCCTCCGAAGTATGCATCCTCCTGGACAAGCCATAACTTCTACAAAGTCAAATTCTGCTTTTCCGCGATTTTATTTCTTCCATAATTTCTCTTGCATTTGTAAGTCCTGAAGCTACTGCTACTCTTATTTCTTTTCCTGCTATTTTTAAAGTAGCTTTTTTTATTCCTTTTTTTCCTCTTACTTCTTTAAATTCTAATTTTTCTAATGGCTTTTTCTCTAGGCTTTCTGCTGCTGTTCTAAGTGCCGCTTCCATTACTCCTCCTGTTACTCCAAATATTGCTGCAGCTCCTGTTGCTTCTCCCATTGGGTTATCAAATTTAGAATCTGCAAGCTCTACAAATTCAATATGTCCTTGTTTAATCATTCTTGCAAGTTCTCTTGTTGTAATAACTGCATCTACATCATCTAACCCTTCTACTCCTTGCATTCCATCTCTTGTTCTTTCAAATTTTTTTGCAATGCATGGCATTACTGATACAACATATATTTTGCTTGGGTCTATATTCATCTTTTTAGCATAATACGATTTTATTACTGCTCCAAACATTTGATGTGGTGATTTGCAACTAGATAAATGGTCTAATAGTTCTGGATAATACATTTCTGAAAATCTTATCCATGCTGGGCAGCAAGATGTTGCCATTGGTAATACTCCACCATTTTGAACTCTTTCTAGGAATTCATTTGCCTCTTCCATTATTGTAAAGTCTGCTCCTGTGTTTGTATCAAATACTTTATCAAATCCAAGTTTTTTTAGTGCTGTAACCATTTTTCCGCTCTACATTTGTGCCAATTGGTAGCCCAAATTCTTCGCCAAGCCCCACTCTAACAGCAGGTGCTGTTTGAACGACAACATATGTATCTTCATCTTTTAATTTTTCCCATACTTCTTTTGTATTATCTTTTTCTTTTAACGCTCCTACTGGACAGTTTTCTATACACTGTCCACAAAATGTACAGTTTACATCATTTAAGCTATGATTTTCGGCTGTTGATATACAAGAAGAAAATCCTCTTTCAGTGCAGTCTATAGCACCTATTCCTTGTGCATTTTTGCAAGTAGATATACATCTTCTGCAAAGTACACATTTGTTAAAATCTCTTACAATACTTGGAGATTTATCATCTATCTCATGCCTATTTCTTTCTCCTTGATATTTTATATCTGTTACTCCAAATTCCTGAGCTAGCCTTTGTAATTCACAGTTTCCGTTTCTCACACATGTTAAGCATTCTCTATCGTGATTTGAAAGTATTAAGTCTAAAACTGTTTTTCTTGCTTCTATAACTTTTTTAGTGTTGGTATGTACTATCATTCCTTCTTCTGCTTTTTGTATGCAAGATGTTGCAAATCCACGTCTTCCCTCAACTTCTACAATGCACATTCTACAGTCCCCAATTTCGTTTATTTCTTTTAAAAAACAAAGAGTAGGAATATCTATATTTGCTTTTTTTGCAGCTTCTAATATTGTTGCACCTTCTTCTACTTCTATGTCTGTGTTATTTATTGTTAATTTAATTAATTTTGCCATAATTATTTCATCCTTTCTTTTTGGATTAAATGATATTAAATTATTTATTAACTAATTGCCTTAAACGGACATTTAGAAATACATGTACCACATTTTATGCATTTTTCTTTATCTATTACATGAGGCTGTTTTACTTCTCCTGAAATTGCTTCTACTGGACAATTTCTTTTGCATAATCCACAACCTTTACATTTATTAGGGTCTATTTGTATATCAGCTAAGGCTTTACATTCTCCTGTTTTACATTTTTTATTTATTACATGGTCTTTGTATTCTTCTATAAAATATTTCATTGTACTAATTACTGGGTTTGGTGCACTTTGCCCAAGCCCACACACTGAAGCATTTTTTATGTTTTCACATAAATTTTTAAGTTTTATTAAATCTTCTTCTTCCCCATCTCCATTTGTAATTTTATCCAAGATTTCATAAACTCTTTTTGTTCCAATTCTACAAGGTGTACATTTACCACATGACTCATCAACTGTAAATCCAAGATAGAATTTTGCAAGATTTACCATACACTTTGTGTCATCCATTACAATTAATCCTCCGAGAGCCCATCATTGAGCCGGATAGAGCTAAGCGATTCGTAGTCTATTCCAATATCTAGATATTCTTTTGGTATACATCCTCCTGATGGTCCTCCTGTTTGCGCTGCTTTAAATTCTCTACCATTTGGAATTCCACCACCTATATCATATACTATTTCTCTTAATGTTGTTCCCATTGGAACTTCTACAAGTCCTGTATTTACTACATTTCCTCCTAGTGCAAATACTTTTGTTCCTTTTGAAGTTTCAGTTCCAATTCCAGAATACCAGTCTGCTCCGATTAAGTATTATTTTTGTGATATTCGCATATGTTTCAACATTATTTATTAATGTTGGTTTTTGCCATAGCCCTACATTTGCCGGAAATGGTGGTTTTAATCTTGGTCTTCCTGACCTTCCTTCTATTGATTCTAGAAGTGCTGTTTCTTCTCCGCATACAAATGCTCCTGCTCCGAAGTCTTATTTCTATATCAAATGAGAAATCTGTGCCCCATATATTTTTACCTAAAATGCCATATTCTCTTGCACCTTCTATTGCTTTTTTAAATCTTTCTACTGCTATTGGATATTCTGCTCTTACATAAATGTATCCTTTATCTGCTCCGCAAGCATAGCCTGCAATTTCCATCGCTTCTATTACTGAATGTGGATCTCCTTCTAGTATGCTTCTATCCATAAATGCCCCTGGATCTCCTTCATCAGCATTGCATACCACATATTTTTGGTCTCCTTTTGCTATTTTAGTAAATTCCCATTTTTTACCTGTTAAGAATCCTGCTCCTCCACGTCCTCTTAATCCTGATTTTGTTACTTCTTCTATTACTTTTTCTTGTGTCATTTCAAATAGAACTTTTTCTAGTGCTTTATATCCATCAAATGCTATGTATTCATCTATATTCTCTGGGTCTATTTTTCCGCAATTTTGAAGTGCTATTCTCTTTTGCTTTTTATAGAAGCTAAGGTCATCTAGTTTTTTAACCAAATTTCCATCTACATCTTTGCAAAGTAATCTTTCTACAAGTTTCCCTTCTAAGATATGTGTGTTTATAATTTCTTCTGCGTCTTCTGGTTTTACATTTGAATAAAATACTTCTTCTGGTCTTATTATTACTATTGGTCCTTTTGCACATAATCCAAAGCATCCTGTTTGGATAACTCTAACATTTTCTATATTTTTTTCTTTTATAATTTTCTTTAAATTTTCTATTATATCTCCTGATTTTGAAGATGTACATCCTGTACCTTTACATACAAGTACATGTTTTTCTACTGTATTTGCTTTTAAATTTACTCTTAAATCTAGTTCTTTCCTTTTTTCTTCTCTTATCTTTTTTATTTCTTCTA
>CANSWM010000032.1 GCA_947650745.1 uncultured Clostridium sp.
ACAAATTATATCTTACCCAAATATGCTCATCAATAAAACACATCCCACATAGATATAGCTTATCTACATAATGTTGTATCAGCAAAATGCTTTCATAGATAAAACAATGTAATGCATCTAGAACAGCTGCTTTTGCACATTGTTTTAGCTTAAATAATCTATATACCTATTCTTTCAAAAAATAGAAATTATTATGCAAAACATATATAAAATAGAGCCTTTATTAAAATAACAAAGCAGAATTTTAATTCAAAAGAAGTAAGAAAAGATTTTAAAAACGAACATGGCAAAAAATAAAGCTCCATTTTTTTGTGAAATATCAAATTTTCCATTATTTACTTATTCCCTTTTTTAGATTTATATAGTATAATATGAATATAGAAAATTATGAAAGAGATGATTTGTTAAATATGAAAATTGAAAAGCTTAATGAAAACAAAATACGTATTACTTTAAATATGGATGATTTAAGAGAAAGAGACATTGATTTTCACTCATTTATGTCTAACTCTATTGAATCTCAAAGTATTTTTCTTGATATCTTAGACACAGCCGAAAAAGAAGTAGGTTTTAGAACTAATGATTGCAGAATAATGATAGAAGCACTTGCTTTAAAAAATAGTAGCTTTGTTCTTACTATAACTAAATTTGAACATAATGATGACACACCCTCTACTAACTTACATGATGAAATAAAAGCTCCTCAAAAGAAAAAATCTTTACATATCAAGAGAAAAAGTCCCGAATTTGCAAGTTCTAAAACAATTTACTCATTCGATTCTTTCGACTCATTTTGTGACTTTTGTACATTCTTACAAAAAAGTCGTTTTAAAAATCAATTGAGTACATTTGCATTTGCTTCTGATTTATATGAATATAACTCTAATTATTACTTAATATTTACAGAAATCGACTTAAACTCAGAAGTTATTAAATTCATTTGTCCTACAATAACAGAATTTGCACACTTTGTAGATAACTCAGAATTATTTGAAAAAAAGATTACAGAGTATGGCAAACCAATTATAAAAGAAACCGCATTAACTACTGCAATAGCACATTTTGCGTAGATATTTAAATTTTAACTTTGCAAAATAAATATCCTTTAGCATAAGCCAAAGGATATTTATTTTGTTAAAATTATATATTTCAATTATTACTTATTTATTAGTTCCTTATTTTCTTTTTTATAAAATTCAGATATTAGTTCATCTAATTCTACACTTATTTTGTAAATATAATCATAATCTTTTCCCTCTTCAATGCTCTTATTTAGCTCTTCTCTTTTTTTACGTATCTTATCATTTAACATTTATCTTTCCTCCATTTTTCTTCCGTTAATGATAAAATACCATAAAAAAAATCTTAAGTCAATTGAATTTAAGACTATTTATATTTTTTCGTTAGCCATAATTCAGCTTTTTTTAAACTTTTCTTATCCTCTTTATAATTTTTCGAGGACATTCGACAGCAGTTTTCCTCATTGTAACTTAAATGTAATCTTTTTGTAACAGCTTATTAATATTTTTCTACATATTTTTATTTAACAATTGAAGATATTTCTTTTTCCTCTACAAAAACAGTTTTTAATATTTCTTCTGCATATTCTTTTGTTACTTCTTCATATTTCTCCAAATATTCAAAACTATTTACACCTTTAAAAGAATCTGCCAAAAACATTCTTGCCGTTTCATCCACACTATTATACTCTGTTATATAATCTCCATAAAGCTTTTTCTTATTTCTTGAAAAATCCGCTTCATTTAATCCATTTTCTTTTGCATTTTTTATCTCTGCATTTATTTTTTTTATGACCTCTTCAGGATTTCTTGAAACTCCCGAAATAAGAACAAATGCATAATTTTTTCCAAACTCATATTCTGGGTCAAGTGGACCAAGCAAAAGATTTGTTTCTGAAAGTTCTTTATATAATCTTGAGCTCTTACCAAGTAGCGTATTTAATATAACTTGAATACCTATATGCTTTTTAACCATATCCCCATCACATTTATCTTTAAACCCAATTGAAAACATTGGATTACTTAAGTTCATATCTACTACTTTACTTTTTTCATTTATTTGATTTGGCTCATTTGGATAAATTCTTTTAGGAACTTCTTTATTTTCTTTTTTAATTAACCTTTTTTTAATTTCTTCTAATATCTCTTCAGGCTCAAAATCTCCACATATTGCAATTGCCATATTTGATGGTGTATAAAAACTATCATAACAAAGATATAGCATTTCTTTATTAATTTTCGATATTGACTCTACACTACCTGCTATATCAAGTCTTATAGGAAACTCTTTATACATGCATTTTACAGCATTTAAATACACTTGCCATTCTGGATAATCCTCATACATTTTTATTTCTTGTGCAATTATCCCCTTCTCTTTTTCTACATTCTCATCAGTATAATATGGATTTTGAACATAGTCCATAAATTCATCTAAAGCTTCATAAAAATTATCTGTTGCCTCATATAAATATGCTGTGTGGTCATTTGTTGTATATGCATTTGCATTTACTCCTAGTGCAGTTAATGCATCTAGACTATTTACTCCATTTTTTTGCTCAAACATTTTATGCTCTAAAAAGTGTGCTATTCCATCTGGCACCTTTTCTTCTTTATTTTCCCCTTGTAATATAAATGTATTATCTATTGAGCCAAAATTCGTTCCAAAAATTATATATTTCTTTTTAACATTTCTTCTTGGAATTATCATCACTGTCAAACCATTTTCAAGTTTCTCTTTATATAGTTTTTCTTTTACATTTTTATTTTCTATAACTTCCATATGTTTTATCTCCTTTCATTACATACTTTTTAAGCCTCATTTTTTAAGAAGAATATTGTATCTATATTAATTTTTGCTGCAAAATTAACTATTTTCTCTTTTGTAACTTCATTTACAGACGATTCATATTCTTCAAAAGTCATTTTATGCTCACTAATGGCTTGGCCTAAATAATATGTCATTTCAGTATCTTGTTCTTCTGGTATAAGCCTTACAACTGATATTATTCCGAAGCTTTGCCCTTTCTATATCTTCCTCAGTAAAATTACCTTTTTTCATATCTTCTATTTGTTCTTTAATAAGCTTTAATGTTTTTTCATAATTATCTATTTCTATACCACATTTTATAAATATACTATTTTTGTGTCTTAGGTAATTTGAAGAAGCTGTATATGCTAAACTATGTTTTTCTCTTACTATTTGAAACATCTTAGAAGTTGCAGAACCTCCAAGTATTGCATTATATACAATTGCAACATATTTTTCTTCTTTGCTGTTTTCATCAATTGATAAACCTAAAACTAAATTTCCTTGTGTTACATCTAATTTTTCTATAACTTCTCTTTCTTCATGCTTTTTAAATGCTGAATTAGTTTTATTGTATACTGGCTCTCTTTCATTTAGTCTTTCTACATTCGTATTTTTAGAAATAGTATTTATTATCTTTTCTGCATCTACATCTCCTGATACAAATATATCAATTTTGCACTCAGAAATTATCTTTTTATAATGCTCATATAAATTATTTTGATTTATATTTTCAATATCTTCTATATATCCATATTTATATAAACCAAATGGAGTATCTTTATACATCTCCTCTTGGCACCTTAAATTTGCATATGCTGCTTTATTATCTTTTTTGCCCTCGATTATAATCTTAAGTTTTTCTTTCTCTGTTTCAATATATTCCTTTTTAAACGCATTATTTTCGAGTTTAGGATTAAAAACTATATCTAGTAATGTATCTATCCCCTTTTCTAATACGTTCTCTTCTTGTGGCAAATATTTATTATCAATTGTTTCTAAATAAAATTTCAAAACTTGGTTATCTCCTGTTTTATCAATACCACAATCAAACCCAGCTCCATACATTTCTTCTAGTTCTTTATTTATTTCTTCCATGCTGCCTAAATTTTGACTACCTTTTCTAAGTATCATAGGTATCATTGCATTTTTTGTTACATCTTCTCTTGTAAGTTTTGTTGTTAAAAATACAGCTATTAAATCTGTCTTAAATTTATCTGTTTTTATAATATGAGATGTTATTCCTTCTTTAACTTTTTGGGCTTTATCACTCATAAACGTATCTCCTTTCTTTCCTCTAACATAGTATACTATATTCTTTCCAAATTATACAAGTAGATAGTTAAAAAAAGAAGGCTTTTGCACCTTCTTTTTTATTTATATGAAATATTAAAATTTTCTCTTTCTTGCTGCCTCTGATTTCTTTTTTCTTCTTACACTAGGTTTTTCATAATGTTCTCTTTTTCTAACTTCTTGCATTACACCATTTCTTGCGCATTGTCTTTTAAATCTTTTTAGAGCATCTTCTATATTTCCATTATTGACTTTTACCTCTGACATTATTACTCCCCCCTTCCAGTGTAATTTTAAGCTGCTATTTATTATATATCTTATCCAACCACTTGTCAAGGTTTATTTTTCAAATAAATCTCCCATTGGCTTATGTTCATTTAGCCTTCTTATTGCTTCTGCAAATAGAGGAGCTACTGATAAGACTTTTATTTGTGGTATTTTCTTTTCTTCTGGAAGTGGAATTGTGTTTGTTATTACAAGTTCTTTAAAATATGAATTTTTTATTCTTTCTATTGCAGGACCTGATAATACACCATGTGTACAACCTGCGTATATTTCTTTTGCTCCAAACTGATTTAATACATTTGCAGTTTCTATCATTGAACCTGCTGTATCTACCTCATCATCAAATACAACTGCTGTTTTTCCTTTTACATCTCCTATTACTGTTGAAGCAATTGCTCTATCATCATTTCCTTCTCTTCTTTTATCAATCATTGCTATTGGACAATTGAAAAATTTTGAATATTTATATGCTTTTTTTGAACTTCCGGCATCAGTTGCAACAATTACCATATTATCAAAATTTTTCTCTTTGAAATATGTTTCAAGTAAGCTTTGAGCTGATAGCCTGTCACAATTTATATTGAAATATCCTTGAATTGCGGGATTATGCAAGTCACAACTTATAACTCTATTTGCACCTGCAGCTTCTATTAATTCTGCCATAAGTTTTGCTGTTATTGGTACTCTTGGTTGGTCTTTTTTATCTGACCTTGAGTACATATAATATGGTAAAACTACTGTTATTCTTCTTGCTGAAGCACGTCTTGCTGCATCTATACAAATTAATAATTCCATAACCCTTTCATTTACAGGTGGAGTTGTTGTTTGTATGAAATATACATCTTTTTCCCTTACAGTTTCTTTTAATTGAACAAAACTATTGTCGTTTTTAAATTTCATTCTTTCTATTTGTCCTATTTCTATGCCTAAATTTTCACAAACTTCTTTTGTAAATCCGTCAGCTTCTTTACTGCATGAAAAAACTTTTAAATCTTGCATTTTTTAATCCCCCAAACTAAATTTCAAATACCTTTTTATTGTAGCTTCTTTAGATGCAAAAGTCAATAATTTTGTCGTAATTTGTAAGAAAAAAATGATAATTTGTCTTCTATTACTAGACAAAATAATTAAATGTAAGTATAATATTTATGTAAAACTTTTTATCAAAGTTGCCCTTTAAACAATCTTTTCACTAATTAATAGGAGGCAGATTTATGGGAAAAAAGAAACTCGAATCACTACTAAGCGATACTGAAGGATATGTTTCGATTCCCCTGGTAGACTATGTGGATCCTCACGTCATCTGCTCTGGTTATGCCGATGACGGTCCTTGTAAAGGTGGAATTGTACCGGGTCACACCCTCGAAGAGGCTAAACTTGCTTTTGAGAGGAAATATGGAGCATGTTTAGATGACAAAAAAACAGATTCATAAGCTGTGCGCAATATGCCATCAAAATTTGATATTCCATAAAATCAGGGGATAGACTAAAACTCTATCCCCTGATTTTATTATAATCATTTTATTATTCTTCAAATACCTTTGCAAACTCTTCTCCATCGATTTTTTCTTTTTCAAGTAATATGCCTGCAACAACATGAAGTTTATCAATATGTTCTTTTAAAATATTTTCTGCCCTTTCATATGCTTTGTCAATAATATTTTTAGTCTCACTGTCTATTATAGAAGCTGTTTGTTCTGAGTAATTCTTAGATTGCGCTAAATCTCTTCCTAAAAATACCTCTTCTTGACCTGCTCCAAACATTATTGCTCCTACTATATCACTCATTCCATATTTAGAAACCATATCTCTTGCAATTTTAGAAGCTCTTTCTATATCATTTGAAGCTCCCGTTGAAATATCATTTAGTATTAGACTTTCAGCAACACGTCCTCCAAGTAATGATACGATAGTTTCTTCCATTTCTGATTTTGACATAAAAGATTTATCTTCACTCGGTCTATACATTGTGTATCCACCAGCCATACCTCTTGGAACAATTGAAATTTGATGTACATCATCTTGAGTTGGTAAGAACTTACTTACAACTGCATGGCCTGCCTCATGATATGCAACAAGTTTTTTCTCTTTATCGCTTCTAACTCTTGTCTTCTTTTCAGGTCCCATTGTAACTTTTACCATGGCGTCTTCTATTTCTGCCATTCCTATTTCTTTTATATCTCTTCTTGCAGCAAGTAATGCTGCTTCATTTAGTACATTTTCTAGGTCTGCTCCAGAAAATCCAGAAGTATTTTTTGCAATTGTTTTTAAATCCACTTCATCAGATAACTTTTTCTTTCTAGCATGAACTTCTAATATTTTTTCTCTTGCTCCTACATCAGGTGCTGAAACTACTATTTGTCTATCAAATCTTCCGAGGTCTTAAAAGTGCCTTATCTAATATATCTGGTCTGTTTGTTGCAGCAAGTACAATTACTCCTTCATTTGCTGCAAATCCATCCATTTCAACTAGTAATTGGTTTAATGTTTGCTCTCTTTCATCATGTCCACCACCAAGGCCTGCTCCACGTTGTCTTCCTACCGCATCAATTTCATCTATAAATACTATACATGGTGAATTTCTCTTAGCTTGTTCAAATAAGTCTCTTACTCTTGAAGCACCAACACCAACAAACATTTCTACGAAATCAGAACCACTTATTATAAAGAATGGTACTCCTGCTTCACCTGCAACAGCTTTTGCAAGTAATGTTTTACCTGTTCCTGGGCTTCCTACAAGTAATACTCCTTTTGGAATTCTAGCTCCCATATCTGTAAATTTTTTAGGACTTTTTAAGAATTCTACTATTTCTTCTAATTCCTCTTTTTCTTCATCAACACCTGCAACATCTGCAAAAGTTATCTTATTTTTATCAGCTGGTGTCATCATTCTAGCTTTACTTTTTCCAAAACTTAAAGTTTTATTGTTTCCTTGAGCTGATGAATTCATAGTTAAGAACCAGAAAATTAAAGCAATTATAAGAAGTCCAAATGGTGATAATATCTCTAATATTGTTATCAAAATAGATTGAGATTTTTCTTTAAGGTCTATTGTTCCTGATTTTAAATAATCAGTTATATAGTCCATAAAACTTTCTGTACTTGGAATATTTACTTCTTTTTCTACTGAATCATTTTTTAGTTTTACATTTGCTGTTTTTCCATCATATGCCATCTCAATTTCAACTACTTCAGATGTTTCTATCTTATTTATAAGTTCTGCATATGTCATCTTTGTATCACTATTGTCTATAATTGAAGTAAGTAAAACTACAAATATTATACCTATTATTAGCCACATAGCTAATGTTTTTATACTGTTTTTCAAAGTCTTCCTCCTTTAAAGCTTAGAAGCAATAATTTATCTTCCAAACTTTATTACTTTTCTTTTAAATGGAATATTATCATATTTAAATTTCCATTTCAATAGTTTTTCAAAAGTTTTTTTACCCCATACCAAGCTTGTAAGTAAGTTTTCCTACGGATTTATAGCTTTTAACGAATTATGTTTTTTTTGTGACAAAAAAGTACATTTTCCCCTTATTTACAGCGATTTTAATATTCTTATTAGGCGTTAGGTACTTATTCCCTATGTTATTTTCGCATAACTCTATTATATCATTTACATGCACCATTCCAATTCCCTGACTAGAACCGAAGTAATTTTTTTATCACATAAAGAATTAATCTCGATTTTATTGCCAAATGTTTTTTATTAAACTCTTTCAAATTTAATATTATTTCATCTTTCCCATCTTTTATTACTAATTCTTCATATAAACATTTTGTAACTTCTTCAAAATAATCATTTTCAGTCGTTGCAAGACCGAGAAAGCCTATCAATTGTATCAATAATATTAGTATTAAATTCCTTTTGTATTAATGGAATCAATATATTTCTAACCTTATTTCTAGTATAAACATTCTCAAAATTAGTTTTATCATACCTTGGGTTTAACTTATTTTCTTCACAATATTCTTCAATTTCGTCTCTTGAAATTTTTATAAGCGGTTTTATAAAAATCTCATCCCTTTTGGGTTGTATTCCTTTAAGTCCAGAAGTTCCAGTCCCTCTAATTATATTCATCAAAACAGTTTCACTATTATCACATTTAGTATGAGCAGTTGCAATTTTAGTCCCATTACAGCTTTTTAAAACCTCTTCAAAAAACTGATACCTAGCATTTCTTCCCGCTTCCTCCGTGCTAATTTTTTGCTCCTTTGCCAAATTTTGTACATCAATTCTCTTAGAAAAAAACTCTAGACTTCTATCTTTGGCATACGTTCTTACAAACTCCTCATCATCACTTGCCTCTTCTCTAATCATATGATTTACATGGGCAATAGCAATGTCAAAATCAAAGCTTAAATCATTATTAATTTTAATCTCATATAAAACATTCACAAGACAAATAGAGTCGGGTCCCCCAGACACACCGACAACTATCTTATCATTATTCTCTATCAAATTAGACCTATTAATAGTTTCAATAACCTCATCCTTTAGCATATTTCTCCTTTTCCTATTTTGTTTCCTAAGTAGTAGGCATTTTTATATATTTTTTAAAATTGCCAACGACAGCCCTTTGAGGCTTACGGATTACCCGCGCTAGCCATGAAGGAGGTAATTTTAAAAAATATATAAAAAGGTAGCCTACGGAAACCCATAGCACAAAAAAACTCCTAATAATCCTCCCTATAACGCTCAATACTTGCAAACTTCGTATAACTTCCAAGCCACAAAAGCTCAACAGTCCCAGTAGACCCACTTCTTTGCTTTGCTATAATAACCTCAGCAATATTCTTCTTCTCACTTTCAGGATTATAATAATCATCCCTATACAAGAAAATAACAATATCCGCATCCTGCTCAATAGATCCAGACTCACGAAGGTCAGAAAGCATAGGCCTATGGTCATCTTTTCTTTGGTCCGGGCTTCTTGATAGCTGTGAAAGCGCAATAACAGGAATATCAAGCTCCTTCGCAAGAATCTTTAACGACCTACTAATTTCTGCTATCTCTTGCTCTCTATTTCCATTTTTCCTATTACCAGTTCCTGAAATAAGTTGCAAATAATCTATAACAACTAACCCTATATTCTTCTCTAACTTAAGCTTTCTACACTTTGCCCTTATTTCAGTAACAGAAATTCCGTGGAGTATCATCTATATACATCTCTGATTCAGAAAGTGGTCCGAAGCCCTTCAGAAAGCTTTATTAAATCCTCTTCTTCAACCTTTCCAGTTCTTAATTTATTACTATCTATCATAGTTTCACTTGCAAGAATTCTGTTTACCAATTGCTCCTTTGACATCTCTAAACTAAATATTGCAACTGGAACATTAGCCCTTACTGCTGCATTAGTTGCAATATTTAAAGCAAATGCAGTTTTACCCATAGCAGGACGTGCTGCAACCAAGATAAGTTCTGAGCCATGAAGTCCTGCTGTTTTATTATCTAAGTCAACAAAACCAGTAGGCACACCTGTTATTGCCTCTTTTTGGTTATATAACTTCTCTATTTCTGCAAAAGTTTCAACTAAAACATCTCTTATTGGAGTCGCACCTTTTTGATTTCTATTTTTTACTAAATTAAAAACATTTTTCTCAGCTTTTTCTATAATTTCATTAACTTCTAAAGTTTGGTCATACCCCAAATCAATTAATTCGTTAGAAGTCTTAATCAAATTTCTCAAAATCGATTTTTCTTCTACTATTTTAATGTAATTTTCTGCATTTGCAGTTGTTGGAACTTTATCAGATAAATCTGCAATGTATTCAAGTCCACCACACATCTCAAGTGAGCCTAAAGAAACAAGTTCATCTTTTACAGTAATCATATCTACTGGCTCAGCTCTTCCATATAAACTAAGCATAGCTGAAAAAATTAATTTGTTTTCTTCTCTATAAAAATCATCTGGTCTTAATACTTCTATTGCACTTATTACTGCATCTTTGTCTAAAAGCATTGAACCTAATACAGCTTGTTCTGCTTCTACGTCATTTGGTGGGATTTTTCCTAGTTCCATTTTTAGGCTCCTTTCTTTAAATAAATTCTATATCTGTAATAACATTTAACTAATTCTTCGAAGAGCCCTGGAAGAATCTTCTCACGTGGTCAGCGGGCGACGACGGCATCGCCCCTACATTCTCCCTTGGGTCTTTTCTTCGAAGAATGGACGCCGGGATGGCACCCCTACAAATTATTCTTTTTTATTCTGCGATAATATTTAGTTTTAGTTTTCCTGTTACTCCTTCAAACAATTTAAGCTCAACTGTATATTCTCCTAGTGTTTTTATTTGGTCTTTTATTACTATTTTTTTCTTATCTATCTTTTCTTTATATTCTGCTTCAATACCTTCTGATATTTCTTTTGATGTAATACTTCCAAATGTTTTCCCATTCTCTCCTGCTTTAGTTTTTATAACTAAAGTTACTTTTTCAAGTTTTTCTTTTATTTTAATTGCCTCTTGTTTTTCTAATTCTTTTTTATGAGCTTCTGAAGATTTTTTTGCAGATAATATATTTAGATTTTGTTTATCAGCTGGTATTGCAAGTCCTCTAGGGAACAAGTAATTTCTTGCATGTCCATCGCTTGCATTTACAACATCTCCTCTTTTTCCCATTCCTTTAACGTCAGTTTGTAAAATAACTTTCATTTATATTCACTTCTCCTACTCTAAATTTTCTTCAAAATATTCATTAATCTTTCTTATAAGTTCAGCTTTTGCTTCTGTTAATGACATTCCTGTTATTTGCGCTCCTGCAACAGTATGATGTCCTCCTCCTCCGCATTTTTCTAAAATAAGCTGTACATTTATATCCCCAATAGACCTTCCACTTATATACACTGTATCTTTTAATTTTCCAAGTACAAAAGATGCTGTTATATCACTTATTGTAAGCAATTCGTCTGCTGCTTTTGCACATATTAACCCTGTATTTTCATCTTCTTCTTGGTAAAGAGAGATTCCTATTGTATCTCTAATAACTTCTGTGCTTTTTACAACATCTGCAATAACATTATAGCTTTCTAAGTCACTTTGGAACCATTTTTTTACTTTTATTATATCTATATCATTTTTTCTTAAATATGCTGCAGCTTCAAATGTTCTAACACCTGTCTTAAATGTAAAGTTCTTTGTATCTACCATGATTCCTGCATATAGGCTTTCTGCTTCAAACGTTGTAAGCTGTGCATTATTTTTTGTATATTGTAGCAATTCAGAAACAAGTTCTGCTGCAGACGATGCATAAACTTCATGGAACATTAAAATTGCATTTTCTATATAGTCTGGGCCCCTTCTATGATGGTCTATTACAACAATTTTATTTGTTTTAGTTAAAAGCTCTGGTACTTCTACATATGACTTTTTATGAGTATCTACAACTATTAGCAAAGTCTCAGGTGTAACTTGATTTAAAGCTCCTGCCTTATCTATAATTACATCTTTATATTCTTCTTCTTGTTCAACTGCTTCTATAAAATCTTTTAGTGTTAACCCATACGTATTATTAACGATTTTTGCCGTTTTACCAAGTGATTTTACTATTCTATATACCCCAAGGCTTGATCCCATTGAATCTATATCGCCATTTGAATGCCCCATTATTAGAACATTTGTGGCTTCTTCAATAAGTTCTTCTAAAGCAGTTGCAACAGTTTTTGCTTTTACTTTTGTTCTTTTTTCTGTTTCTTGTTTTTTGCCACCATAGAACTCATATTTTCCTTTTCTTCTTACAACAGCTTGGTCTCCACCTCTACCTAAAACTAAATCCATTGCTTCTATTGTTGCTTTATATTTTTCACTATTTGTTTCTCCTTCTGAACAAATTGCAATACTTAAAGTAGTAGGTATTACTCCTTCTGTTTCTATGTTTTTTGTTTCTTTTAATATTTCAAATTTATTTTCTATTATTTTATCAAGATATTTTTGCTCAAATACAACTGCAAATCTATCTCTTTCTGTTTTTAACGCTATACCATCAATTTTTGCTGCCCATTCATATATTTTAGTTTCAATTTCTGTAATAACTTGAGACCTTTCTTCTTGTCCTAAGCTTTGTATAAGCTCTTCATAGCTATCTATCATTATTATTCCTGTGCATGTTTGTTTTTCTTCAAACTTTTTAGATATCTCAAGAAAATCTGTGTTATCTGAAAAGTACATTACAAGTAAGTCTCCACTTTTCTTTTTTCTATTTTTTGTTTTTGAAGCTATTGTTTCTATTATTATTTGATAATCTTTTTTCCCAATATTTATTTGTTTGTATGCAACGTTTTTTTCACTTTTTGAATCTGCCTTTTGTAGCTCTGCTCTTACTTCTTTATTTATATCTAGTAATATATTTTTTATATCTATATTTCCAAATTCAGTTACAAAACTTGCGCTTTTCCAAGTAACGCTTCCATCTTCTTCTACAATTATAAGTGGAAATGGTGAATTTATCAAAGTATTTTTTGCAATAGTTTCTACATTAAAAGTAAGTTCTTGTATATGCCTATCAAGCTCTGTTTTATTCTTACTATTTGTCCAAAAAGTGTATGCAATTAATATACCATACAAGAAAACAGATGGTACTATAAAATATATATTTTGAATACATAGTATAATTAACACTATTGCTATTACTACTAAGTATATTCTTGTTTTTGTAAATATTGCTTCAAAGCTCTTTCTATCTTTTTTATCGGACATAAATCCTCCTTACATATAGGGTTATATTGTATATCAAATAGGCTAATTTGTCAAGATTTTGCATTCGACTATCCCGTATATAAAGCCATCCCCAGAAGTGTTATATTAACACCCCTGGGGATTTTTCTTGTATTGATTTCTATGTATTATTACATATTACATCTCATTTTTTATGCTTTAATTGTCTCCAATATTATATTTCATTGCCCAAAATCCTGTTAATTCTTTTCCGTCAAATGTAAATGCCTCTGGTATTTGATAGTCTGCTTTTGTTTTTCCTCCTGTTCCTTCTATAAAACTTACATCACTTCTTTGTGTTTGCTCATCTAACTTAAATTGATAGCGTGGTATCCATGTAAAATATGTTTCGGTTTCTGTTCCATCTTCTTTTTTCCCTTTTACTACTATATTCGCCCATTTTGATTTTCCATAGTCATACCAATCTTTTGGCATATTGCTTCCATCTTTTTTAATTTTAGCTCCTATTGTTTCTTTTCCACTATCATTATATGTTACATAATATGTACACTCAGGATTAAATCCTTTTAAATTTGGCGCATTTGGTTGCGATGTTTCTGCTTTTTTTACTATTGTTCCTAGTAATGCATCAGTAGATTTATTTCTTATCTCTATTAATATTGTATACGTTGAATTTGGTTTTAAATTCTTAAACTCGTGTTTTGCTGTTGAATCTTGAGTTGTACTTCCATCTTGTTTGCCATCTATATAATATGTATATTGTTGTCCTTCATTTACACTACTTCCTTTTATTCCTTGAGTAGTTATGCTTGTTCCAGATGATATAATTGATGTATCAAATAATGTTGTGTTTGTATCTCCCAGATTATATTTCATTGCCCAAAATCCTGTTAATTCTTTTCCATCAAATGTAAATGCTTCTGGTATTTGGTAACCACCTGTTGTTACAGTAGATGTTCCTTTTATAAATTTTACTATACTTCTTTGGTCGTCTTTATTTAGTACAAATTCATACCTTGGTATCCATGTATAATATATTTCTCCTCCGTTATTTCTTACAACTATATTTGCCCATTCTGATGAACTATAATCATACCAATGCTCTGGTCTATTTCCACTACTTATTGGTATTGTGCTATGTTCATTTCCATTCTCATCATATGTTACATAGAATGTTGTATCTTTTATCGCCTCAAATCCACTCAAATCTGGCGAGTTTACTTCTGCTACCGCATATATTCTTGTTCTACTTCCTACCATTTCATCATTTGAATTTAATAAGGTTATATTTATTACATTATCTCCTTTTATTAATCCTTCTAATTTAAATTCTTTAGTATTTATTGAATCTATTTCAGATTTACTTGTTAATTTATATTTTTCTACTCCATTTAAATATACTATGCATTTTGCTACATCATCTGGTATATTATTTATTTTTATATTTTTTATTGTAATTGTTCTTGATTTAGTTATCATGTCATAATCCAATATTGATGGTACTGATGTTTCTCCTATATTATATTTCATCGCCCAAAATCCTGGTAATTCTTTCCCATCAAATGTAAACGCTTCTGGTATTTGATATCCCTGTGCTTCTAATTCTTTCCATGTAATTCCATTATCACTTTTATTATTTGGCTCTTTATAGCTATTATCTACTGCTATTAATTTTACATCACTTCTTTGACCATCTTTATCTAATTTGAAACAATATCTTGGTATCCATGTAAAGTATGTCTCTGCTCCATTATTTTCTACTACTATATTTGCCCATTTGCTTTTTTTGTAGTCATACCAATTTTCTTCTGGTTCGTCAAATATCCATTTACCAGGTGTTAATGTTCCGTTTGCTGTTTCATTCACATATCTTGTTGTACTTTTATTAAACCCTGTCATTAACGCTGGTGTACACATATATACACCATTTACTAATTCATAGTTTCCACTTATATTGCTTATTCCTGTTGTCCTTTTTAATTCTAATATTCTTATCCCTACTTCTTGACACCACTTTGCTTCTCTTTCTGTATTTTGATTTTTATCATTTTTTACATAGAATATTTCGCCTTTATATACAACTATATGTTTTTCGTCATTTTTTTCTATATCCTTTATTATATCTTTTATTGGTATATTTACATCAGCCTCTGTTATATCAAATTTTTCTCCTTCTTTTTTATATTCTGATATTAATTCTTTTAATGGCTTTCCTGAGTTTATACTTTTTATATCTTTTCCATAGATTTCAGAAACCTCACTTGCTACATATATTTCAACTTCTTCTTTATATTTTGATACTCTTGTCTTGTAACTTGCTTCATCTGCTTTTCCAAATAGTGCTCCATTCCATATAGCTTTTACAGCTACCGTACCTAATATGATAAGAATTGTGATAGTGATAATTAATGCAATTAATGTAATTCCACGTTCCTTGGAATTTTTTATAAACATATTTTATTCCCTGCCTTTCTATATAATCATTAATTATCTACTGCAACTATTGAACCTCTCGAAGCAAGACCCAAATTAGACCAAGCTATTAAGTCTTTTTTGTGATACCCCTGTCTAACTATAATCCAACTAAAAAGCCCATAGCGTCCCACCGGATAGCCTGATGGGCCACCTCTATCTGTACGTGTCCACTGGCTATCCAATGAACTGTCACCACCTGAAATTATTTTTCCATCGTGCCATGCCTCCATCCAAAGTATACTGCCGTATGGCTGCCTGAGATGTACTATTGTACTTAGATTCTGTTGCTCTAACATCAGTTGCGCCCCATTCCCATCTGTCTCCTGTAAAATACACCCCAGTTGCATTTCCTGTTGTTGTTCTATTTTGTGGGTCTGTTTCATCTCTTAACTTTCCTACATTTCCATATCCTGATGTTGATAAAATTGCTATTGCTCCATATTCTGTTGGTAACATCATATGAACATCTAGTCCATTACTTTGACTTGTTTCATTTACTCCCTCTAATGTTGCTTCTAACCCCATTGTTTGACCTGTTGTCTCCATTTGTCTTATTTCCGTCATCCAAGCTGCCCCTGTCTTTGCTACTGGACTTTGATGTGTTGCTTTGTTTGCTTGTAATGTTGCTTTTGAATGTATTGGATGTATTATAACTATAGCTGCAAATACTCCGATTAATAACGTCTTTTGTTTTAATTTCATAATTAACTTTCCTTTCTTTTATAAATTTTTATTATAATTTGTTTTATTTAATAAACTTTTATTTTTGCATAATAAAAGGTAGGATTATTACTTCATATCTTGATATGAGAATAATATTCCTATCTTTTT
>CANSWM010000033.1 GCA_947650745.1 uncultured Clostridium sp.
TAATTTGTGGTAATCTTTTTACAGTGTTGATGGAGTTGTAATTTGTATTTCTTTTCATATCGTTTTATTATAAAGCCGTTGGAATCACGGGCGTCGGGACGACGCCCCTACAATTTTTTTATAATCTATAACATATTTTTAATTATATTCTACCCATTTTTTTATAACAATAAAACATAGCTTATGTAGATATAACTAATCTACATAATGCTATGTTTTTGTCTTTTTATTATTTATTTACTTTATTTTTTATTCCAGTCTTTTTTGTTTATTTGTCTTTCTCTTGCAATGCTTAGGCTGTCTTTTGGTACGTCTTCTGTTATTGTTGAACCTGCTGCTATTATTGTATTATCTCCTATGTTTACTGGTGCAATAAAGTTTACGTTTGAGCCTACAAAGCTATTGTCTCCTATTATTGTTTTGCTTTTTTTGAACCCATCATAGTTGCATGTAATTGTTCCACAACCAATATTGGTTTTGCTGCCTATTTCGCAGTCTCCCATGTATGATAAGTGTGGTACTTTTGTGCCTTCTTTTATAATTGCTTTTTTTAGTTCAACAAAACTTCCTACTTTTACATTGTTTGCTAGGCAAGTTCCTTCTCTTATGTATGCATTTGGCCCTATTTCGCAATTTTCTCCAATTATTACTCCGGATTTTATTGTTGTATTTGGATGTATTACTGTATCATGCCCTATTTTTACATCGTCATATATATATGTATTGTTTGTGTCTTCAATTGTTACTCCATTTGTCATATGCTCACTATTTATTCTTATTCTTAAAATTCTAGTTAGCATTTCAAGCTGTGCTCTATCATTGACTCCAAGTATTTCAGTATTATCTTCTACTATCATTGCTCCAACTTTTAAGCCTTTTTCATTCATTATTTTTATTACGTCTGTTAAGTAATATTCTCCCTGTACATTATTAGGGGTAATTTTTTCTAATGCTAGTATAAGTTCTTGTATATCAAAGCAGTATATTCCAGAATTTATTTCTGTTATACTTTTTTGCTCATCGCTTGCATCTTTTTCTTCTATAATTTCTTTCACATGTCCGTATACTATCTCTTATTATTCTTCCATATCCTGTTGGGTTATTTACAATGGCTGTAAGAACTGTTGCATGTGCTTTTTCTTCTATGTTTGTTTTTATTAATTTTTGCAATGTTTCTGGTCTTACAATTGGGACATCTCCATATAGTATTACTACTTTTCCTTTTTTGTTTTTTAAATATGGTATAGCTTGCATTGTAGTATGGCCTGTTCCTAATAATTCATCTTGATATGCGTATGTTACACTATCTCCTAATACATTTTCTACATCTTCTCTTTTATATCCTGCTACTGTAACTACGTCTTTTATTCCTGCTTTTTGTGCAGTTTCAACTACTCTTTTTATCATTTCTTTTCCATATATTTTATGTACCACTTTAGCTTTATTTGTTTTCATTCTGGTGCCTTTTCCGGCTGCTAATATTACTGCTATTATGTCTTCCATCTATTTTGCCTCCATTTCTAATATTATTATTAGTACCATTATATGTAATCTTATTTTATTTGTTTACTGCTCATTCCATCTAACAATTTTTATTTCTCTATAAACATCTAAAATTTTAGTGTATTTTTGATATTCATCTTCCCATAACATATTAGGAATTTTATCAAATGCTGAAAATACTTTTTCTGCTTCCATTAAAAATACTAACTTCTCTCTTGAATTCATTCTTTCGTATCTTTTTGATACTTCGTAAAGGTCATCTAGTATTTGGTTTGCTTGTATAAATTCTGCAAAATCCTTTACATTCATTCCTGCCATTTTTATTTGCATTACTGAGAAAATTACAAGTCCCATTATTATTAATATTAATATGTATATTATTACTAATATTTCCAATTTACCATTCTCCTCTTTTGCATTTGTATTTTAGCATATTTATATTTTTTTTGCAACTATTCTATTTTAAAGCCTTTTAAGTAAGCTTTGCATTCTTTTAAAAAGTATTTATCTGTTTGTCCTGAAATATAGTCCATAACTATTCTTTTAACATCTGTGTTTTGTTTATATTCTTCTGTTCTATTATTAACAAATTCATACAAGTTTTTGTCACTACTGCTTGTATTCTCACTTGTTTCTATTTGTTTTCTTCCATTTAATTTATCTAAATAAACATAGTATAGTTTCTCAAATGCTTCTTCTAATTCATCATAATTTTTTCTTGCTTCTTTTGAATTATATATATTATTGTAATTCCATTTTTTTAGGTTTATTAAGCTTTCGAAAATGTCATCTGAGAATTTTAAGTATGATTTATCTATACTATTTTTTATTACATCTAGTATTAAATTATTTACTATTTGTGCATTTGTATTTCCTAGTATTTTTGTGATTTCTTCTGGTATATCTTCTCTTTTTATTGACCCAACTATTATTGCATCTTCTATATCGCGGCCAATATATGCAATGATATCTGATAGTCTTACTACGCTTGCTTCTAATGTCATTGGTTTTATTTTTTTGCTAAATCCTTCTATGCTAAATACATTTTCTAATTCTTGTAGAAATGTATCTAAAGTTTTATTTTTGTCTGTTTCATATTTATTTAATAGTATTTCTCCATTATGTGCTAAAATTCCGGTCTATTGTTTGAAGTGTTAGTTTTAGGTTTTCTATGTCTTTTAAAGTTCTTACGCTTTGTGCATTATGGCAAAAGTATCCTATTTTTTCTTTTTTAGCTATTTCATTTAAAAATTTTTCGCCAGTATGTCCAAATGGTGTATGCCCTACATCATGGGCTAAAGCAATTGCTTCGATTAAATCTTCATTTAATTTTAATGCTCTTCCTATTGTTCTTGCAACTTTTGAAACTAATTGAACATGTAGAACTCTATGTGTTATGTGGTCATTATTTACAAATGAATATACTTGTGTTTTATCTATATATCTTGTATAGCTTTGAGAATGTATTATTTTGTCTATATCTCTAAAAAATATAGGTCTTATGTCTTCAGGTTCTTCTTTTATTTTTATTGCTTCTTCTGATTTACAAGCATATTTAGAAAGCATACTTTCGTTATGTTTCATTATTTCTTTTATATTAGCTATCACTTTTTTTCCCTTCTTCCTCTTTTTGTTCTTCTAATATATCTTCTATTACTATTTGCCTATTTTCATTCATTTTAAATTTGGGAAGTTCTGGTAAGTCTTGTAAAGTATTTAATCCAAATTTTCTTAAGAACTCTTCTGTTACTTTATATGACATAGGTTTTCCTGGTAAATCTAGCTTTCCTGCATCTTCTATTAGATTATGCTCTAAAAGCCTATATAGTGAAGCATCTGACCCTACTCCTCTTATATTATCTATTTCTGCCCTTGTTATTTTAGGGTTATATGCAATTATTGCAAGTACTTCAAGAGCTGCTTGAGATAAACTTGGTTTTACTCTTTTATCTATTATCATATATATGTACTCATGATATTCTTTTTTGCTTGCTAAGGTATAGCCGTTGTTTACTCTTACTATTTCTATTCCTCTTCCTTGTATTTTATAGTCTTCTTGCATTTCATTAATTGCTTGTAGTATCAGATTTTGTTCTACTTCTAGGCTTACTTCAAGTTCATGTAATGTAACTATTCTTCCACTTGCAAAAAGGATTCCTTCTATTATGCCTTTTATTTTTTCTTTTTCCATTCTTCCTCCATTTTTGTATACTAAAATTAGCAAATGTATTTACTACATTTTATTACATTTGCTAATATTCTATTTGGTTTTACTTTAATAGCCTATTTCTTTTAAGATTTCTTTTATTACATCTCTATACTGGTCATCTACTGATGAATATATAACTGTATCTTCTATTCTAGATACTACCATATATTTTCCGTTTGAAGATAGTGTATATTTTGCATAATTGTTTAAATCTACGCTTGTTTCTGCTGATGCATTTCCTTTTGTTAGTTCAAATGTATTTTTGTTTGTGTTATAAAATGATATTGCATAATCTACATTTGAAAATTCATAAAATTCAATCTTATAATTATTATTTTTTTCAAGAGCTAGATATACTTGTCCTATTTCAGGTACACTTAAAAATTGAGAACTTGCATCCATTATTGTTAATCCTTTTTCTTCCATTTTTGTTTTAAACATAACTGATTCTATTGCTTCTTTTGATTTATTAAGATTTAGAAAAACTATTGCTGTAATTATAGCTGCTATTACTAAAATTGCTGTAACTATTAGTATTATCTTTGTAGCTTTTTTCATTATTTCATCCCCTTTAACCGTTTGTGCACTTATATTATCACATTCTTTTTTATTTTACAATAATTTTACTACATTTTTGTATTTTAACAAAAATGACACTTCAAAATTCGAAGTGCCATTTTTGCGGTCAGTAATTTTGCTCAACTATCGTTTTTACTAGGCGTCAAAAAATTCACGAAGCAATTCATCAAACGCCATTACCCCATTTGCAGCAATTGATATACATGTTTCATCTCTATACGAGATTTTATTGCATATATTGCTACGCCTTAAGGGGGAAAAGTCTATTCCGTGACTATACCCTTCGCTGTATCCACTCATTTTGTTACTCAGCATGCTTTTGGGCATCACATTAAAGCTTATATAGTACAAATCTTTGGAGAAGTCTTCTGAAATCAGATAAACCATACCATCTTGCTCTTTTCCTACTGATATGCCGCTTGGTATACTTGCTGAATTATCAGTTTTCCAAAAAAGATAGTAACTTCTCCCATTGCAAATGTACTTTACGCCATTAGTATAATTTACCGGAAGCTTGTCGTTGCTATCAGGACCTAAGTAGCTAAAGTTACCACTTTTGTCCTTTTCAATAACGGTATATAACTCGCACCCCTGTAAATAATCTTTTATCCGATTTGGCGTTATGCAGCTTTTTTCTGATACCCAAACTTTGCCTTTGCATTTGACTTCTTCAATTTCTTCTTTTTTAGTTGTCACTGCACAATTCTCCTTTCAGTATCGCTTTAATGTTCATTTAGCCTGACCATACTAAATGTTTGAAAAATGTAAGCTTAATAAATTTCATTTAGCTTAAAGCAAATCTACAGAAAATTTCCTCCATGTTCCTTCTAATTTGCGGTTCCATTTCTTCCTCAGTGTTATAGTCACAGTAAATAAGTTTTTTTACCTGGTCCAAATCGCATTTATTCATGTCTTGGCAGATACTATCTATTATGTTTAGCATATCCACTACATATCTAAACAATTCTTTTTCTGCCTCATAACGCTCGCTAGAATCCTGTATGTATTGTTTTACGAGAATTCTTTCCTGCCTCTTCACTCTGCTATCACACAGCTGTGTACCAAAGCTCTGCGTTTCTTCAGAATCTTTGCATATTACAAATGGAAATGTATAGCAATGTGCAGGTCTTGCAGGATAAATCAAACACTCCTGCCGTTTATAAAATATACATACATCTTGACTTCCAACCACATCTAACGCAATTTGTGGAAAATTATGAATGTGAGATAGTCTTGTATATTTCCTAACCATCTCTTCACATGTAATTCCTAAGAACTTGGAAATTTGGAACACATCAATCGGAGTTAAATGTAGGTCTCCTCGATGTTTACAGCATTTGCCGCACCGCTGGCACATGAAATCTGTTTCTTTGACTCTTAACATAGGCTCTGCCCCTTTCATATTTGATGACTTACATAAGCTTATTATAACATAAGATAACATAAATTTCAAATTTTGATTTTTACACTTCCATTATATTTCATTATTTTTATAAATTTTAATTTTATATTTACATTTTGGAAAATTGCTGCATCCATAGAATTCTCCATATGGTCCTTCTCTTTTTACAAGCTTTCCATTACATTTTATACATATTCCATTATTTATTTTATCTTTTTTACCTTGAATATAGCGCTGTACATTATAATTATGATTTTCTAAATATTCCTCGTTTGTAACTTTAGTATCATTAAGTATTTTATAAATTTCATCAATCTCTTGATTATTTAATACTTTTATCTTACTTTCTATATATTCTTTTAATTCATCCATGTACATAACTTTTTCTCTTGATACTTCTGCTTTTAATTTTCCTGTTCTAGAGAATACTACCACTGAATATATTGTTTTATTTTTATCTTGTAATAATTTTTTTACTTTTTCTGTATGCGCAAAATTTTGACGTATTGGGTTTTGAAATGAATATTCATTTTTCCCCAGATATACTTTCCACTCATTAGAATATTCTCTTCCATAAATTTGTCCTGAAAAATTTTTAGTTTCGATAATAAATATCCCATTTTCTGTTATAGCAATATGATCTATCTGTCTTGTTTTTCCATTATCATTTATTATTACATTATTCATTATATGTTTATATCCATTTATTTTTTCCAAATATCTAGCTGTTATTTTTTCTCCTTCATGTCCTTTAAATTCTTCTTTTGTTAACTGCGGTTTTTGTAATTGTTCTTTACTAAATCTGTTTGAGTCATCTACTGATATACTAAGTGTTATAGTTAAAATTACTGTTAGTGCAATAATTCCCGCACAAAATATCCACCCTACCACTAATATCATTTTTTATTCCCCCATTGTTAATATTTTACATCTATATCCAAAATTTGACAATATTTAGTTACTTTTTGTTAAAAAATAATATAAGTGTTTTGTATTTATATATTCCAAATTCATTCTATTCTTTATTTTTCTAAACTTTTTCTAAAAATATTGCTCTTTTAAGTATATTATGTTAAAATACAAATGTTAAATAAACATTCGGGCGTAGCCAAGTGGTAAGGCATCGGACTCTGACTCCGACATGCGTTAGTTCGAATCTAACCGCCCGAGCCATTTTTTTATTCTATACATTAATTAAATCTAATAGCTTTCCAAGTAAAAAGTGCAAAAAGGAGATATAAATTTGAGAAATTTAGAACTAAATTTAAAAAATAAAGTTATAAATTATGATGCATTATTAAAGTATGGATTTAAAAAGCAAAACAATTTTTATTCTTATAAAACATATATATGTGATAATCAGTTTGAAATAAGTATTGTGATTTCTGATGATGCGAAATATTCTAAGTTAATAGATTTAGAAAATAACGATGAGTTCGTTCTTGCTGACTTAGATGATATATGTGGTAAATTTGTAGGTACTGTGAAAGAAGAATATAATAAAGTTATAGAAGATGTTTTTGCAAAGTGTACTACTAAAGAAGTTTTTAAAAGTTCTCAAGCAAGAGATGTTATAAATTATATAAGTCAAAAATATAGTGATAAGTTAGAGTTTTTATGGGAAAAATTTGATGATAATGCAATTTGGAGAAATAAGCAAAATAGTAAATGGTATGCTCTTTTACTTGTAATTTCTGAAGAAAAATTAGGTATTGATTCTAAAAAAAATATTGAGATTATTGATTTAAGATATGATAAAGAAAAAATCCAAGATATAATTGATAATAAAAGCATATTTGCTGGATATCATATGAATAAAAAAAGTTGGATAACTATTAAATTAGATAATTCAGTAAACACAAAATTGATATATGATTTAATAGATAATAGTTATAATCTATCTATTGGAAATAAATGTGGTTTTACTGGTAATATTCTTTCTAATAAGGTATATGAATATTTGCTTAGAATACCAAAAGGCAAAGTTGTAACATATAAGCAAATAGCAGAAAGTTTAGGAAATAAAGGGCTTGCAAGGGCTGTTGGAAATGTCCTTCACAAGAACCCAGATGAGCAAAAGTATCCTTGCTATAAAGTTTTAAATAGCAAGGGAGAACTTGCAGAAGCTTTTGTTTTTGGTGGAAAAGAAAATCAAAAGAAAAAATTAGAAAATGATGGAATTGAAGTGGTTGATAATAAGGTAGATTTGAATTTGTATCAATGGAAATAAAATAGTCTTATGATATATTGATTTTTTATTTTATTAATGTTATTATATGATATATACAAAGGAGAAAATATATGTTGTTAAAACAAGAAATAGAGTTTTATAGTCCTACTATTTTAAAATCTTATAATTTAGATAAAACTATGCGTTATCAACTTAATATGCTTGAAAACTTAGATTTGTTTACTAAGAAGCATAGTGAAAATGTTGCAAACTTAACTTGTAGAATGTGCGAATATTTACATGCTAGTAAAAGCTTTACAATTCATGCTACTATTTGTGCATACTTGCATGACATAGGTAAGCTGTTTATTCCTCCTGAAATATTATCTAAACCGACCATACTTACAGATGAGGAATTTGAAGTAATGAAAACTCATACTACTATTGGATATAATATTTGTATGAAAGATTTAAAGCTTCGTCCATATTCTCGGTGGTGCTTTATATCATCATGAATGTTTGGATGGTTCTCGGATATCCTTCTGGTCTTGTAAAAAAAGATATACCTTATTATGCTCAAATTATACATATTGCCGATGTTTTTGATGCTATTGTAACAAAAAGACACTATACAACTCACGTTAATATATCTGAAACTTTAAGGTTACTTATTAGAGATACTCAGCCAATGCGCCAAACAGTTGCTTTGGATTTGCTTAATTCTTTCTCTAAATTAGGTAAAATTAATTCAAAAATTTTAAAAGTTTTATTTAAGGTTGTAATTGATGATACATTGTATGAAATTTCTTGTACATGCGAATATCTTAATTATTTAAAGTCACAAGTCAAGAGGTTGCATAAATTGCAAAAATTAGATGAAAAAATGCAAAATGCAAAAAAAGAAAGTGATAAAGAATACTTTAAAGAATATATGAAACTTCTCTTTGAACAAGGCGAAAATTATGAAAATTATAATCAAATTTTAAAAGAATATGAAAATGCAGTAACTATAAAAGAGCAGCTTATTGAAAGACTAAATAAAGAAATTGATATAATTAAAGGTCTAAAAGCTTAATTTGAAGGATACTATTTAAAGTTTTATTAAATAGTATCCTCTTTTTATTCTTCTAATCCGAAGCTAACTCCTAAAGCATTGTTTATCTGATTTATTATTTTCCCATCATCTATATGACCTATTCTCTCTTTTAATCTACTTTTATCTATTGTTCTAATTTGCTCTGTAAGAACTATTGAGTCTGATTTTAGTCCATTATTTTGAGAACCTATTTCTATATGAGTTGGAAGTTTGTTTTTTCCTGTTTGAGAAGTTATTGCTGCTGCAATAACCGTTGGGCTATATTTATTTCCTGTATCATTTTGTATAATTAGTACTGGTCTTATTCCTCCTTGTTCTGAACCAACTACTGGACTTAAATCTGCATAAAACATATCTCCTCTTTTTATTACCATTATCTTATCACTCCTATTATTACATGTATTTTCAGATATATTTTAACTATTAGTTTTGAGATAATAAATTTAGGATTTTGCCCTAGCTTTTATTTAATTTAACTTTATCTCGTTATATAATATGTATACTACTACATTTTTGTTAATGTCCAATATCTCCATTTTGCTTGGCAAATTAGTACTTTTACTTATGTACAAGTTTTGATACATTTGATACCTATTTTTGCTATTATTGAGTTTAGTTTTCATAATTATTTCTGCTTCATTTTCTTCGATTTCGCTTTCATCTGATTCTTTATATGTTGTTATAAATTGAATTAGATTTAAATTTGAAAAGTTATTATCAATATTTTCATATAATGATTTTAAATTCAGTAAATTGTTCTCTATTGTTGTGGTTTTTCCATCTGATATTATTGTAAGACCTTTTATGTTATTGGGTTCTAATACTTCTTGTTTAAATATATTTTCTTTATTATATTCTTGTTTTATTACATATTTATTTGTATTTTTATTACTATTTATTTCTATTGTAACTGTTGCCTCAAATGAACTAATATCTAAAATATCTGCGTTCTTACTTATATTATTTCCCGAATAGTATTCTTTATATTCAATTTTTAATAAAATAATTGATAAAATTATAAAAAAAATTAAGCCTGCAAAAATTAATTTCTTTTTCATGAATATCCTTTCTAATATATAAAAATAGAAAGCATATTTTGCTTTCTATTTTTTATATATTCACATTAGTTTGAAAGTATTCTATTAAAGTTTCTATTAATTTATCTTTAGCTTGTATTGTATTAATTTTTTCTCTGATTACACTGCTATTTTTTAACCCTTTTGTATAATAAGATAAATGTTTTCTCATTTCTCTTATTCCTGTATATTCTCCCTTTTCTTCTACTTCTAACTCTATATGTTTTATAATTGTTTTTAATAATTCTTCATTTGTTATTTTTCTTGGTTCTTGCTTTGTTTTCAAGTATTCTATAACTTTTTCAAATATAAATGGATTCCCGAATTGCACCTCTTGCAATCATTATTCCATCTGCTTTTGTGTATTCTAACATTTTCAAAGCATCTTTTTCATTTTTTATGTTTCCATTGCCTATTACTGGAATATTTACTACTTGTTTTAATCTTTTAATACTATCTAGGTCACATTCTCCACTAAAGTATTCTTCTTTTGTCCTTCCGATGTAATGTTATAGCAGAAACTCCTACCGCTTCTAGCCTTTTCCCAAGTTCTTCATATACAATATTTTTACCATCCCAACCTTTTCTAATTTTTACTGTTACTGGCTTTTTTACCACTTTTACTACTTCTTCTGCAATTTTTGCTCCATGTTCTATATTTAAAAGTAGTTTACTTCCATCTCCATTTTTTGTTACTTTTGGCGCTGGGCATCCCATATTAATATCTATAATATCTGCTTTTTCTTCTACTATTTTTGCTGCAGCTTTCATAGCTTCTATGCTGCTTCCAAATATCTGTACAATTATTGGTCTTTTTTCTCCATTTGTGTTTAGTAATAATTTTGTTTTTTCATCTCCATACATTAATGCTTTGCTGCTTACCATTTCTGTACATACTGCTCCTGCACCATATTCTTTACAAATTAGTCTAAACGGTAGGTCTGTAATTCCTGCCATCGGCGCAAGTATTATATTGTTCTCAAGTTTTACGTTTCCAATTTTTAGTTCATGTAAATACATTCTTTGTTCCTTCTAATTTCTAATTCTCTAACTTCTAGTCAATAAATATAGCTTTTTTTCTTCTTCCGCTAATATTTAAGAGTAATCCAATGCATACAAAGTTTGTAATAAGTGAGCTTCCTCCATAGCTTACAAATGGAAGTGGAACTCCCGTAATTGGTAACAGTCCCATTGTCATTCCTATATTTTCTATCATATGGAAGGTCAAAATCCCTGCAATTCCAATTGCAATACTTGCTCCGAATGTCATCTTTTGCAGTTTTTGCAACATATATTGCCTTTGTAATCATAAACACATAAATAACAATAACTGCTGCAGCAACTAAGAATCCCATTTCTTCTCCTATAACAGAAAAGATAAAGTCAGTGGTTTTGGGGTACAAATATCCGAAGTTGTGTCTGATTTCCCATGAGCACTCCCATTCCGAAGCATCTGTCCTGAACCGATTGCAAGTTTTGATTGTATTAAATTATATCCGTGCTCCTCTTGGCTCTAGTTCTGGATTTAAGAATACATCAATTCTAGATTTTGCATGGTCTGGTAGTACAAACATATATAAAATAGGAACTGCTATAACTATAATTAACAAAATTGTTATTACATATTTTTTGTCTATTCCTGATGCAAAAAGCATAAATGCAACCCCTATGATAAATGCCATTACTGTTCCATAATCTGGTTGCATTATGATAAGCAAAACTGGAACTCCTGCTGCAAGTAAAATAGTTCCTAATTTCCATATTCTATTTATCTCTGTTTTATCATTTTTTTGTAATATTGATAAAATATAAGCTAGAAAAATTATTAAAATTATTTTTGCAAACTCACTCGGCTGTATTGTTGCTGTTTCTGATAATTTAAACCAACTCGTTGCACCATTTATTGGCTCTGTAAATAAAACTGCAATAAGAGAAATTATCGCAATAGCATAAAGCACTGGTGATATTCTTGCAATTAGATTATAATCTACAAATATAACAATTATCATTATAGGAATACTTATAAGTGTCCATAAAGCTTGCTTTTTAAATTCATCATAATTACTATCATGTGTTGCAGAAAATAGTGCAACTAATCCTATACAAAGCAATATTAGGCAACAAATAAGTATTCCCCATTCTATGTTTTTTAAAATTTTTTTATTCATTAATAAACCCTCTTAAAATTTTTCTAGTTTTGTTCAAAAGCTCCAGTAGTAATAGGTTCATTATTTTCTCCTGTAAATTCTGTATTGTTTTGTTCTGCTTGTTGGTTATTGTTTTCTTCGTTATGTTCTGTATTATTTTCTATGCTATTTTGTCCGTAATTTTCTTCGTGGTATTTTTCATTGTTTTGTTCATTTTTAACTACATTTTCTATATCTTGATTATTATTTTCATTATTTATATTATTATTTTCATATGATTGATTTGCTATTTCTTCTAATATTCCTTCTTGTTTTTTATCTGATTCTTTCTTCTTTTCTAGCAATATATCATTTTTTATATTTGTTATTGGAATATTTGCATATAATGCAGGTGCTCCGTTGCTTCCATCTTCATTTTGCTTATTAGTCATTCTGACATCTATTTCAGATTCATCAACATCTACATATTTTTTTATTACTTCTATTATTTCTTGTCTCATTAAATCCAAAAAGTCTGCAGATACATTTGCTCTATCTTGCATCAAAACTAAATGCAATCTTTCTTTTGCAGTATCTTTAGAATTATTTGATTTTTTATCTGATTTTCCTAAATTCTTGAAGAAGTTTATAATACTTTCAAACATGTTTATTCCACCAATCTGTATGTTTTCTATTTTTTACTAAATAACCCTTTTATCATCGCAAAAAAGCCTCTTTCTCTTCCAGGTATTGTTACTTCAACATTTTCGCCTAATACTCTTCTTGCAATTTCTCTATATGATTTCCCTGAAGGTGCTTTTTTGTTAGATATTACAGGTTCTCCTTTATTTGTCTGTGTTATTATGTATTCATCATCTGGAACAACTCCTGTTAAGTCTATTGAAAGAAGGTCAACAATGTCTTCTACATCCATCATTTCACCTTTTTTTACCATGTTAGGCCTTATTCTATTTATAATAAGTTCTGAATTTTTTAGTTCTAGTGCTTCTAGAAGTCCAATAATTCTATCTGCATCTCTTATTGCAGATATTTCTGCTGTTGTAACTACTATTGCTCTATCTGCACCTGCAACAGCATTTTTAAATCCTTGTTCAATTCCTGCTGGGCAGTCAATTAATATGTAATCAAAATTTTCTTTTAATTCGTTTGTAAGTACTTTCATTTGGTCTTCGTTTACAGCACTTTTATCTCTTGTTTGAGCTGCAGGTAAAAGAAATAGCTCATCATATCTTTTATCTTTGATAAGAGCTTGTCTTAATTTGCATCTTCCTTCTACTACATCTACTATATCATAAACTATTCTATTTTCTAGTCCCATAACAACATCTAAGTTTCTTAATCCAATGTCTGTATCTACTAATGCTACTTTTTTTCCTTCTAATGCTAATGCTGCACCTAGATTTGCTGTTGTAGTTGTCTTTCCAACTCCTCCTTTACCAGATGTTATTACAATAACTTCTCCCATTTTTCTTCCTCCATCCTAAGCAATTTTAATTGCTAGTTTTATTAGTCTTTATTTATAAAAAAGCAAAATATATTTAGTATGCATACACTTTTGTTTTTGTTTTTCATCTTCATTACATATCTTTATACATTTTGCTTTTGTTTTTTTATATAACTTCACTAGTATTTATTGTTTCATGTATTTCATCCATTCGATTTACATCTTCTCCATATATGTCTTTTATTCTCTGCTGCGCTTGTAATACTGTTACCTCATAATTTGTACTTGACCAATATATATTTATAAGTATTGTCATGCAGAATATAAATGCTACTATTACAAATACTGAAATTGATGCCTTTTCAGATTTTGTTTTTTTCATCTGCTTCCTCCAAAATTTTATATTTCTTATTATATCCTATAAATTATTTTTATTCAAGGTTTTTTCCGGATATTTTTGTAATTTTTTGTAAAAGTAAAATAAGATTTAAGAATTTTTACTTTTCTTAAATCTTATTTTGCTTTTACTCAATTGTTATAATTTTCTTATTTTCTATTTGTTTTGTTTCTTCTTTAGGAAATGTTAGTGTTAATGTTCCATTTTTGAAGCTTGCTTTTATATCTTCTTCTTTTATATTTTCTCCTGCATAAAAGCTTCTTTTACATTCTCCTACATATCTTTCTTTATAGATATATCCATCTTTTTCTTCATCTATTTTTTCGTTTGCTTTTGCTGTTACTGTTAGATATCCATTTTCTAATTCTATTTGTATGTCTTCTTTATTATATCCTGGTACATCAATTTCTAAGATATAATTTCCATCTTTTTCTTTAATGTCTGTTTTCATTATGTCATGAGTTTTTCTTTTTCCTCCTTCAAAAAATGGATCTTCAAAAAAGCTATCGAAAATATCATAGTTTCTTCTTGGTATCATCATCATAATAAATTCCTCCCTTGATTTTAATTTATGTGTTGACACCTTTTAAGGTAGCACATTATTAATATTATTTTAAAAAGTACTTTTTAATATACTAGTATTATATAACTTATTTTTAGCACTGTCAATGGGAGAGTGCTAATTTTTCGAATTTTTATGCTTGTATTTTAAATATTTATATGTTATTATTAATTTGTATTAAATTTTGGGAGGTTTTTATGAGTTCTAAAAATGATAAAAAAAATAATAAAGATATTAAGGTTGTTTCTGGTAATGCAGATGAATTAGATATTTCCCCAGTTTATACTCATATTAATATTAGTAAACCAAATGTTAATAAAAAAAGTGACAAGAAAATTGTTATTCCCGATGAGAAAAAAAATGAAAAAAAATAATCTTGTTTTTATTATATATGTATTTTTTGTGTGCAAAAATTAAATACTAAATTTGATTTTTGATATAATTTTTACAAATGGTAAAATTAAATTACCGGTTATTGAAAATAAAAAGACACATAATTA
>CANSWM010000034.1 GCA_947650745.1 uncultured Clostridium sp.
GGCATTTCTTCTATGGCTCTTCGGAGAATATTCTATAATTAAAAATGGTAAATAAGTAAATTCGTTGGTGCGCGGACGAGCACTGCTCGCCCCTACTTTGGACGCCGCCTTTGCATCTTCTTTTTATATATTATATTAGTTTTTTTATATATTATTCCATATTTATGCTGTTTCTTTATCTAAATTTTCTCCTAAGAAGAAGATTTCATACCATTTTATAAAACTATATATTATCCATACTTTTTTGTAATTGTCTTTTTTGTTATTTTTATGTTCTTCTAATAGTTTTAAAATGTACTTTTGATTAAAGAATTCTCCTACAAATTCTTCACTAAATGCTCTTTTTATTTCATTATAAAATTCTTCTTCTTTCATCCATTCGCGAATTGGAACTGGGAAACCTAATTTTTTCTTTTTATATGCTTCATTTGGAATATCTTTTCTTGCAGCTTCTCTTAACGCAACTTTTGTATTATCTTTTGTTACTTTGTGTTCTACTGGTATTGTTCTTGCTAAGTTAAATACTTCTTTATCTGTAAATGGTGTTCTTCCTTCAATTGAACTTGCCATTGTCATTCTATCGCATTTTAATAAAATGTCATTTAACATCCAATTTCTTATATCTATCATTTGCATTTTTACTATTGTGCTTCCATTTTTACATTTATCAAATAATGGCTTTGTTATATCTTTATTTTTTATCTTATCTTCGCATTTTAAAACTTTTTTTCTTTCTTTTTCACTAAATATTTTATTTACACCAACATATTCATCTTCTATTTTTTTGCCTCTACGCACAATAAAATTACGTCCTTTAAATTCTGGAAGTGTCTCAAAACAAACTGCAAAGAAATGCCTAATTGGGTATGGTATTTTGTTATAGAATTTCATGTCTACTTCTTCTCTATAATAATTATATCCTCCAAAGAACTCATCTGCTCCCTCTCCTGAGAGTACTACTTTTACATCTTTACTTGCAAGTTTTGAAACAAAGTATAGTGAAATTGCTGATGGGTCTGATGATGGCTCGTCCATATGATATAAAAAGTTTGGTATTGCCTCTAGCCATTCTTCTTTTGTGATTTTTTTACTAACATTTGTAATTCCTAATGCATTTGTTAAATCTTTTGCATAATCTATTTCATTATATCTTGGGTCATCATATCCAACAGTGTATGTTTTATCTGGTCTTGCAAGTGATACCATATATGAAGAATCTACTCCAGAAGATAGAAATGAGCCTACTTCTACATCTGCAAGCATATGATGTTTTACTGAATCTTTCATTGTACTACTTATTTCTTCTACAAGTTCATTAAAATCATATTGTTTTTCATCAAATTCTAATTCATAATACGTATCTATTTTTATTTCATCATCTTTGACTTCTATGCTTGTCCCTGGCAGTAGTCTATATACACCTTCAAATAAAGTTTCATTTGTAGGTGTAAAGCTAAATGATAGATATGGTCCTATTAGCTTTTTATTTAGCTTTTTTTCGAATTCTGGATATTCTAAAAATGCTTTTATTTCTGAAGCAAAAGCTATGCTATTTGAGCCTTCTTTTTTGTAATAGTATAATGGCTTTATTCCAAAATGGTCACGTGCACAAAATAGTGTGCTATTTTCTTTATCCCAAATTGCAAACGCAAACATGCCTCTTAATTTTTTTGGTAATTCTTCTTTCCATTTTCTATACCCATGTAGTAATACTTCTGTATCACTGTTTGTTGTAAATTTATATTCTTTTAATTCTTCTTTTAACTCTAGATAATTGTATATCTCTCCATTAAAAACTACTACTAAGTTTTTGTCTTCTGTATACATTGGCTGACTTCCGCCATTTATATCTATTATAGAAAGTCTACGATGCCCAAGTGCAATTTTTTCATCTGTGTAATATCCTTCTCCATCAGGCCCTCTATGCTTTATTCTATCTGCCATTTTTTTTAAAACAGCTTCTTTATTTTTTTGTTCTCCATAAAAACCAACTATTCCACACAAAGTTATCACTCCTCTTTCATTTAAAAAGGCTATAAATGTAACCCTATGTACATAGTTTACACTTATAGCTTTTCTTTGTCAATAAATTTACTTATTTTCATTTTTTATTGTACTTACAATTCTTCCAAATCCATATACTATTTCTGTTGATTTTCTCGTTGCAATTTCTTTTCCAATAGCTTTTCCTCCAACTGTTAATGCTGCAACCATTGCACTTATGAAAAATCCTAAATTGTCTGTAATTCCCATGCTTGCTGCAAGTTTTGCTGATATCATTGCACTTATTGCACCACTTAATACTCCGGCATATATCTCCTATTACATCTGCACAAACATTTGCAACTTTAACTGAGTTTCTTATTAGCTTTAATGACATTTTTGCGCCGTGCTAATTTTTTTGTAGCTTTTGCATGAAATTCTTCTTCATTTGCAACTGTTACTGCAACTCCTATTATATCAAATAATATACCTGCGAAAATAACTAAAAGTAGTATTAAGGTTGCAGGTATTATACTTAACTTAGATACTCCATTTGTTGAAATATATGAAAAACAAATTGATGATATAAATGTTATTAAAAATACTTGTATTATCCATTTCAGGTGACTATCTTGATTTTTACTTTTTTTGTTTTCTTGCATTTTATCTTTCACATTTCTCCTTGTTTAAATATTAAAAAGGATGGCAAAAATCTAAGTAAATTTTACGGTTTAGGTCTAGTTGAATTTCTCTATTTCCTACTATGCATTACTGCAAAATAGCTGTTTCCATTTAAAGGAAATAGCTAAACAATATTATTTAGCCACCAGATCGCCACTTAAATCCGTACCTTAATCCTTAGACTTTCTTGCTTTTTTAAGCAAACATTCTAGAAGTTTTCCTTGACCCACTTGAATTATTGCTAGTCTCTTTTGCAAGTGCAATTTCATAATAACCTATAAAAAGTATGAGGTTTTGGCCAAAACTTATACTTAAAACTATTAATCCCAATACATTCACTCAAGACAGACTACACTATGTATTTTGTGTCTTGGCACTCAACATAGGTTTTACTTAATTGTATTTGATATTTGTAAATTAAGCCTCCACGAAACCAGGGGTTATATATACATGCCACTGCATATATCCCTAGCTTCTTTACTCCCTGCTCACACGCAGACTTGGCTGGTCCCGCGCACAAACAAGAAACTTCACAGATATGCCTTTTAGTGGATTTTTAGCCCCACCCTCGCAATAATCAGTAATGACTAGAATAATGCGCCATCTTTTTTATTATATCATATTCACTAAATTTTTCCAATACTTAATGCTTTTTTAATTTTATTTCTGATTTGTGTGACTAGAATTATTAGCAATTCTATCTTCTTCGGTATTATTATTCATATAACTTCCTGAAAAATACCCTGCTACAAATCCTATTACAAATATAACTATTATTATTGCTATTGTTTTTAGCTTTTCTTGACTTATGTACATGTCTTTATCATATATCTTTACTTTGTCTTCACTACGTTCTTTTTTATTTTCTTCCAATTCGCATTTCCTCCTTTGTGAATAAAATGTATTTTTATTATACACTTTTTATTTACTAAAATCAATTGCTTGACAATATTATTTTTATTAATTTATAATTAAGGTGTTATATTTTATAAATTTTGTTTTAGATTAACTTTTTTAATATATTTAAGAATGAGGTTTTTATATGAAAGTTATAGTTGGTAAACATAGTGGTTTTTGTGCTGGTGTAAGATATACCATTACAAAGGCTAACGAAGAATTAGAAAAAACAAACGATACTATTTATTGTTTAGGCGAAATTATACACAATAAACAAGTTGTAGAATCACTAGAAAAAAAAGGTCTTAAGATTATTGATGATATAAAATCTGCAAAGAATAGAGTCATTATTCGTGCTCATGGTGTAGGTCGTGCTGTATATGATTATGCTGAAAAAAATAATATTACTCTTATTGATTTAACTTGTCCTAATGTTTTAAAAATACATAAGCAAGTTCAAGAATTTGCAAACAATAATTATTTTATCTTCTTATTTGGAATAAAAGACCATCCAGAAACTGTTGGTACATATAGTTTTTGCGGAAGTAATTCGTATTTAATAGAATCTGTTTTAGATATTTTACCTGCAATACATGCCTTAAAAGAATCTTCTTTGAAAAATGTTCTTATTATTTCTCAAACTACTTTTAGTGTGCATTTATTTGAAGAAATTACTTCTACTATTTTTAAAGAACTTGATAATAGCTTTAATATACGTGTTGAAAAGAGTATATGCAGCGCAACTGATATTAGACAAAAAGAAGCTTTTGATATATCTTCTAAAGTAGATTTAATGATTATTATTGGTGGTAAAAATAGTTCTAACACAAAAAAACTATATGAAATCTCTAAGAAAAATTGTAAAAATGTTTTGTTTGTGCAAACTAAAGAAGAGTTAGACTTAAGTTTTATAAAAAATTTCGAAAGCATCCGGAATTATAGCAGGAGCATCAACTCCAATAGATATTATAGAAGAAATTAAAAATATTTGTGAGGCAAACTAAACAACTATATAATCTTTGATTTTCTCATATTTTGCCTCTCCTATTCCTGATACGTTTTTTATATCTTCTTTTGTTTTAAATTTTCCGGTTTTCGTTTCTATATGAAATAATTTTTAGAGCTGTTGCTTCTCCTATTCCTGGAATTTCTGTTAACTTTTCCTTATTTGCAGTGTTTATGTTTATAGTCTTTGATGTATTATTTTCTTTACCTTCTTTTATTATTTCATTTCCCGCATTTCCGACCTGCTGTTTCTCCATCATCTTCTTTTGTTTCTCCTTCAAATGGTATATATATTTTTTGGCCATCTTCTACCATATATGCTAAATTTACTTTACTTAAATCCGCTCCACTTGCCAACCCTCCTGCTGCTTCTATTACATCATTTATTCTTGCTTTTTCTTTTACTTCTACTATTCCTTCTTTTATGACTGCACCTGTTATATGTACTACTATGTTGTTAGTTACTTCTTCTTTATTTTCTTCTTCTGTTTCTGATGTTAAAGCCTCATAATTATATACATCTTTTGTTGAATTTATATAGTAATACCCTATAATTAAAACACCTACAATAGCTCCGTATTATTACTAAAATCTTTTGTTTTTTGCTTAACATTTCCATTCTTTTTTCCTCCTTATTATTTTATTTTTTATGTTGAAAGTTTGTACAACCTATGATATATTAATATATTATGAAAAAAGTATTTTTTAGTTTTTTAATATTAATTATTATTTTTTCTTTTCCTTGTTTTTCACTTGGAACTTCTACTACTCTAAATTTAAATGTAGATTCATCTAATTTGGAGCTTCATTCTGATTGCTTATTACTAATTGAAAAGAATACAGGAGATATTTTATATGAGAAAAATGCTTATGAAAAAATGTATCCAGCAAGTACTACTAAGATATTAACTGCAATAATAGTTCTAGAAAAGTGTCCTTTAAATGAACGCGTTACTATTTCTTCTTCTTCTTTGGCTTCTATTCCTTCTGATTATGTAGTATCTGGTTTAAAAGCTCGGTGAGGTATTTCTTGTAGAAGACTTGCTTAATTTATTGCTTATTCCTTCTGCAAATGATGCTGCAAATATTTTGGCAGAACACGTTGCAGGTTCTGTTCCTGCTTTTGCTGAACTTATGAATAAAAAAGCAGAGGAAATTGGTCTTAAATCTTCACACTTTTCAAATCCAAGTCGGAATTCATGATAAAAATTTATATACCACGGCTTATGATTTATCTCTTCTTGCTAGATACGCCATGAATATTCCAAAATTTATGGAAATTGTTAAGAAAACAGATTATTCTCTTCCTCCAACGGTTTTGCATCAAAAAGAAGATAGAACCTTTCATACATCAAACCTTCTTTTAGACAATAAAGAAGTAGATTACTATTATGAATATGCAACTGGTTTAAAAACGGGATTTACTTCTCCTGCTGGAGACTGTATTGTTGCTTCTAGTAAAAAAGATAATCTAGAATTTATTGTTGTGTGCTTACATTCAAATAGCTTTGACAATGGTTTAAGAAAAAAATTTTTAGATTGTAAAACTTTATTTGATTTTGCTTTTGATAATTATACATCATACTATACAAATTTGCAAGAACCAAATAACAATTCTACAATTTCTGAAGAAACTATAGATACATCAAATGCTTTAGTTCCAGAAGTTAACGTTAATACAAATTCTTATAAATTTTTAATAAAAATAGTTTGTATTATAATTATAGTTGTTCTTTTTATTATTGGCATATTAGTTTTGGTTAAAACAAAATCTAGACCTTATAAAAGAAAAAGAAGAAGATAAAGATAAATTTAAATATAGTCACTATTTAAAATCTATCTTCTTTAATCTCTTTTATTTCTTTATAGTATTATTTTCAAAATAATATTATTTTCATACATTGTTTTGCAAATATGTGATTTTTGTACTTCATTTGTTATAACATTATCTCCCATCATTGGTTGAACCATGCTAAATATTGCAAGTAATGCATAAATTATTACAAAACCTTCTAAAATTCCATATATTGTTCCTCCGAGCTTTATTAAATTGCTTTATTATTGGTATTTCAGCAATTGCATCTGTAAATAATCTAATAAATAGTAAAATAAGTTTTGAGACTATAAATAGTCCTATCCATGTTCCTATTCTTACGATTATAATTGCTATTTGTTCTGAAATGAGTTCTGAAGTATTTGAAGTAGCTTCATCTTTATATTTATCTACGTAATTTTCCATCATTTGAATAAATCCAGCATCCTCTGATACTTCTTTTTCTACTTCTTCTCCATTATATAATTTTGTATATATGGTATCTTTTAAATTAGGAACAATATCCGTTTTTTCTATTATATAATTTGAAACTGGTGTATAAAGTACAAGTGCAATTACTAAAGCAAGTACAAAACTAACTATTCTTACTGCAACTTTTATAAGACCTCTTTTATACCCTAAAAATATACAAAGTGCTATTATAGCAATTACGATAATATCTGCCATTTTTTATACCCTCCATTTCTTTTATTTTAGAATGTTAAAACTTTTATTCTATCTCTATAAACCACTCCTGCAATGTCTGTTCCTAGCACTATTTCTTTTGCTTCTTGGTTTGAAACATATTTTTTTTCAAGCCAACCATTTAAGTTTATAAAATGTATTTCTGTTCCTAAATTTATTGCTGAAATTTGATTATAGCTTACAATTTCTTTAACAGAACTGTCGACTTGATATTTTGTTTCTACTCCTGTTAATATATTTTTAAGTATTACTTCCGTTTTTGCACTAAATAAATTGCTTGATACCTCTTCACTTCTTATAATATTACTTTTTAAGTTTATATCTGCAATTTTGGTATGTGAATTAAATTCTACAAGCATTGTATCTTTATCATCATGTATCATATGTATAGAGTCATCATATTTGCAAACTAGCTGTCCTTTTTCTTGATATTTTATATCTGTTATTATTTTTCCTACTTCTGCATTATATTTAAATATTACTGAGTCTGCTCCTCCGCCTTTTATTGCCTTTTCCATATCTATTATTTTTATACTTGACTCTATTAGTGCTCCACTTGTATTAACTTCTGCAACACTTAAATAATTTCCATTTACTGATATATCTGTATCTACTGCAATTGTTGATGCAAGATAGGTTTTAAATAGTTCATTTCCGCTTTTATCAAATATAATAATTACACTTTTATAACTTGTTCCTGTGGTTATTACAGATACATTACCGTTTCTACTTACCTTTATTCTACTTATATTACCTTCTATTTTGTTTTCCCATAATACCTTTGTACCTGATATTAAGCAAACTTTTTGTCCACTTGCTTCTGCAATTGTCACATAGTTATTGCTTGTATCATATATTGGGTTACTTATTCCAGTATCAAGTTCTGCTTCTTTATTAGCATAGCAATTATATATTGATAATTTTCCATTATATAATATGCTAATATATCTATCATATGCATATATTTGTCCTTCTTTATCTACCTCTAGATTTATTGTTGCTATATCATCTTCTTTTATTTCTTTTCTTAATATATATATATTTATCCATTCTCTTGCATTACTATTTAATACATATACTAATATTACAGATATAATCAAGATTCCTATAAAAATTGCAAGACCAATAAATACTTTGTTTTTTAAAGACATTTTTCCTTTGAATTTAAGTACTTCCATATTATTTTCCTTATATTATTTTTATTATATTTTATATCATTTAAAAGATTAATACAAGGTTTTTTATTGTTTTCTTGCAAATGTTATTCCTATGAGTTGAATTAACCCTAGTATTCCAAACATTGGGTACAAATAGTTTACTAAATTTGAAAAACCAAATAATGGCATAAACATTGCTGCTATACATATTATTAAGTTATACATTTTATACTTTTTCTTATTCTTTGCTATGTTATTTAAAAAACCGTATGCAGATGATACTTGCGTGGTTAATATCGCACTTAATATAATAAATCCATATAAATATTTGTAAACTGCTCCAAGACTATTTGCAACATATACAGTTGGAAGTTCTATTTTACTTATATCTTCATTTATTGCAAGTAACATCATAAATACTATTAATGATAATGCTAGTATAATTAACATACAAAAAAATGAAATTTTTAGTATGTCTGTATTTTTACTTATATACTGTTTTATCGGTATTAATACTGAAACAAGTGTTATTGAATTATAACTTGCATATAGTATTCCACTTATGACAGGATTTCCTTTTTGTGATATTGGCATTATCCCAAAATTTGTATTAAATGTCTTTATACCTAGAATTAATAAAATAATTACAACTATTGGTATCAATACAGAGCTTAATAAAAATAGTCCTTTTGTGCTTTTATTTAATATAAAAAAACAAAGTATTGACGCAATTACCCCCATCACTATTTTGTTTATTCCTAGTTGTTGTTCAAAATATGCACTAAATCCTGCACACATAACAAAAAATGTCATTAGCAAAAACACATTTATTATAAAATTTATAATTGCTTTTATATCTATATTTTTGTTTTGAGTGTTTCCTATTATCTTATCTAAAAAATCATCATAGCTGCTTATATCATGCTTTTTTATAATCTTTAGTGTTTTATAAATTATAAAACTAATAAGAGATATAGAAATTATCATTCCTAATATTCCATATTTCCCATATATAAAGAAAAATGTGTATATTTCTTTACCAGAAGCAAAGCCTGCTCCTATTATTACACCAATTATTACAAATACTGAACTTAAAATTTTCATACTAAAAGCTCCCCATAAATCATATGAGAAGCCTTTTAGTATTATATCTTTTAATTTTATTTTTTTCTTCTTCTTAATACCCAAACTATTATTCCTGCTACTATTATAACTACTGGTACTGTAAAGATTATTATTTTTATAATTAAATCTCCGAGTTCCTGTTGCTACATATTTAACAGTTTTTATTTCTTTTGTTATTGTCATTTGGTCTGCATCTGCAGTTTTTGTTAAATATCTTATACAATTTAAGCTTAAATCTTTATTATCGTAAAATCCTATTCCACTATAAACTGCAGAGCCTGTAATTATTCCCGCATCTTGTACTATATAGTTGTTTGCAAAAATTATAAGTCCTGAGTTTTCTGAGCCATCTCCTGCTGGTTTTTCAAGTAAGGTTCCAACTACTGCTTTTTGTGTTTTTTCGCCATCAGATTCTGAAATTTTCGGTGTCGCTCCAAGTTCTAAATTGGTTCTAAAGAAAGATGTATCGCTTGTTGTAAGTAAGTCTGTTCTCATAATCATAGAATCTGTTAATTCACTTTGGTCTTTAATTTCTAGTTTTCCTGAATCCATTACAAGAACCTTTGAGCCTTCTGGCATAAGTCCAGTTTGTTCTACATCTACAATTATTAAGTCTGGGCTACCCATTACTACTTTTGATGTATCTTGTTCTAACATAAATCCATCTTGTCTTACTTTTACTCCATATGAGTCTAAAATAGAATTTATATTTGGTGTTTCTCCCTCTGATGAATACGGATTACAATACCAAAGGATTTCTCCACCTCTTTTTATATATTCTTTTATTGCATTTGTTTCAAATTCTGTAAAATCTTTTTTTGGTGAAGATATTATTAATGTCATACAGTCTTCTGGTACATTAGTTGCTGTTAATAAATCTAAGTCTTTTACTTCATAATTTGCAAGTTCTAATCCCGTTTTAAATAGTGTCATGTCTTTAGACATGCTAAGTTCACCATGACCTGTAAGTGCATATAATGTTGTTATTTTTCCTTTTGATGAAAGTGCAACTATTCCGTTTGTAAATCTTTGCTCTGTAATATCTACTGATTCTCCTGTTGTATAATCTTGTGTATATAAATCATAATAGCTAAATGTTTTTTGTTTATCTCCTGCTGCTATTACAATTGCTCCATTTCCACTTTCTACTTTGTATTTTGACACTAAATCTGGTCTTTCTTCCATATCTACAATTTCTACACTTATACTATCATTTATTCTTTCATATTGTCTTGCCATATCAACAATTGCTGTATCATCATCATAATCAAATAAATAAATTTTAAATTTTTCTTCTTTTGGTATTGATGAAATTATTTCTTTTGATTCATCTGTTAAACTATGTAATCCATCTGGTGTTAAGTCTATATCATTTGGATTTAACTTTTCTACAATTAGATTTATTGTAAAAAATATTGTAACTAAGGCTACAATGATTACAGCTGTTGTAGCTGTCTGTCTTAGCCATTTTAGTTTTAATATTTCTATTACTTTTTTAATTTTTTCCATAACTTAAAATCACCTCTTCTATTTTATATTCTTTTTTCTTTGTAGTACAATTATTGTAAGTGTTGTAAACAATAAAGTTTGTAAAATAAGCGCAACTGTACTTGTTATAGAAATAATTCCTTCTGGGAATTTTTCAAATAATTCGATTGGTGATAAAACTTTAAATATGTCAGCCAAATTTGGAATAAACCAAGTTGCAAGTAATAGTACTATTGTCGTAATTCCTGCAATGATTTGGTTCTCTGTCAAGCTTGACATGAAACCTCCAAATGAAATATATGACATTGTAAGTAATATAAACCCAAAAAGTACTGATAACGTTTCTGCTACATTTGTAATTCCTCCTGCAAATATGCAAAGAATTATGTAATACATTAGTGAAATTATCTCAGTTATAATTATTACAACTAATGCTGCTAAAAATTTACCGAATTACTATGCTTGTTATACTTCTTGATGATGTAAAAAGTAGGGTTTCTGTTCCATTTTTTCTTTCTGCTGCGAACATTCCCATTGTAAGAAGTGGCATTGTAAATGTTAAAAGCTCAGATGTATAATAAAATAATCTTGAGTATTCTACATTTTGATATTGCCATGAATAAAGATAGAAAAATATGCTAGACATCATCAAAAATGTACCTATAAATACATATCCTACTGGAGATAAAAAGTAAGATTTAACTTCTTTTTTTATTATTGCAAGCATTATTTATCCCCTCCTTTTTGTTTCTTTTCTTCTTTTTTAGATTCTTTATTTGCTTTAGCTTTATTATTTTTATTTTTTTCTTCTTTTTGAACTTTTTTTGATTTTTCTCTATTTTTTTCCTTTGACTTATTTTCTATTTTCTCTTTCTTTTTTTCTTCTTTTGGTAATTTTTGTTTATCTATTAAGTTTAAGAATGCTTCTTCAAGTGTTGCTTCTGATTTCTTTAATTCAAATATTGTAATACCATTTTTTGCAAAGTTTTCAAATATATTTTTTCTTATATCTCCTTCATCTTTTGATGTAATACTATACTGTTTTGTACCATCAGGAAGCTCTTTTACAAGCTCATATTCTTTAATGTTATTCATATTTTTTATAACATTATCTATCTTCTTTTCAGGGTCTTCTACTGTAACTAATAATATATTTCCTGTCTTTACTTTGCTTTCAAGGTTTTCTGGTGTATCTATTGCAACTAAATTTCCTTTATTTATTATTATAACTTTTTCACAAATTTGGCTTACTTCAGATAATATGTGTGAACTTAAAATTATTGTATGGTCTTTTCCTAAAGATTTGATAAGGTTTCTAATTTGTACAACTTGTTTTGGGTCTAACCCTACTGTTGGTTCATCTAATATTAGCACTTTCGGATTCCCAACAAGTGCTCCTGCTAAACTTACACGTTGTCTATATCCTCTTGAAAGATTTCTAATTAATTTGTTTTGAACATCTTCTATATTTACTGCTTTTAGAATTCTTTGAACCTCTTCTTTTCTTTCTTTTCTTGGAACTCTTTTTAATTCTGCCATATAGTTTATGAATTCTTTTGGAGTAAGTTCATTATATAAAGGCGTAGTTTCTGGCATATATCCTATTTCCCTTTTTGCCTTTGCTGCCTTTTTACTTATATCATATCCTCCTATTTCAATATGTCCCAAACTAGATTCAATAAATCCAGTAATCATGTTCATTGTAGTTGTTTTTCCGTGCTCCATTTGGGCCTAAAAATCCAACAATTTCTCCGTCTTTTACTTCAAAGCTTATATTGTTTACAGCAACATGTCCTCCGTACTTTTTAGTAACATTTTCTACCTTAATCAAAACGTTTCCTCCTATCTCTAATTTATAAATCATACTAATATTATCATTAGTAAAAAATAAATTCAACATTTTCACATAAAATTTACAATTTTATTTACGGAAGGTTTAGTTTTACGTGATTTTAATTTGGTTTTTATACATTCATAAATACTCTTCATCTCTGACTTTAACTGTTATATATCATTTTACTTTATTTTTATTTTACAATATATCTCTAGCCTTTCAATGAAGAGCGGGCGAGCAATGCTCGCCCTATGTTTTGAATGTTTTTTTCTGGGTTTTTATGTTTTATTTAGATTTTTTCTTTTAGAATTTTGAATAGTTTTTGTGCTGCAATGCTTAGTTCTTCTTCTTTTACTTCTTCTATTTGGTATCTTTCATAACCAAGGTTTTTTGTTGGTTCCATTATTTGTAGTTTATCTACTTCTAGAATTCCTTTGTATAAAAGCATTACCCAATATTTTTCTTTATTTTCTCTTATGTCAAATATTTTTTCTCCAAAAGCAGTAATAAATTTTTCTATTTTGATGACAGCTTCTTTTCCTACTTCTTCTTCTATTTCTCTATTTAAAGCTGACCTAAAGTTTAAATCTGTTTCCTTCACGCCTCCTCCAATGCCTTCTAGTTTAAATCTCTCATCTCTACACTCTGGTCCTCTTCTTTGCCATATTATATTATTTTCTTTATCAAATGTATAAGCTATAACGGCTACTTTATAATCTTTTGGTATGTCTTTTCTATCTTTTAATTTTTCTCTTAATTCATTCATATCTTTTGCTTCTTCTGAAAATAGCTCCATATTATGCTCCTATTTTATAATTAATTCATTTCTACTTTTCCAATTATGCTATTTATATCTTCTATATTATGACGTTTCATATAGTCTTCTATTCCTTCTACTGTTTTTATGCTTGTTTCTGGCTCTATGAAATTTCCTGTTCCTATTGATACGGCTGTTGCTCCGTGCTAGCATGAATTCTACTGCGTCTTTTGCATTTACTATTCCTCCGCAAACCTAGTATTGGAATGTTTACAGCTTTAGATACTTGATATACCATTCTTACTGCAACTGGTTTTACTGCTGGTCCTGAAAGTCCTCCCATATTGTTTGCAAGTACTGGTTTTCTTTTTTCTATATCTATACTCATTCCAAGTAGTGTATTTATAAGTGATACTCCGTCTGCTCCTGCATCTTCTGCTCCCTTTGCAGGCGCTGTTATATCTGTTACGTTTGGTGTTAGTTTTACTATAAGTGGTTTGTCCAATACTTTTCTAACTTGTGATGTTACTTCTTTTACTCCCTCATATGATGTTCCAAATGCCATGCAACCTGCTTTTACATTTGGGCAAGATAGATTTAATTCTACACCATCTATATCTAATGTATTTAGTACTTTTGCAAGTTCTACATATTCATCAGCTGAGCTTCCACATGCATTTACTATTATTTTTGTATCAAACCCTTTAAGCCAAGGTAAATCATATTCCATAAAATGTTCTACTCCTGGGTTTTGAAGCCCTATTGAGTTTAGCATTCCTGCTGTCGTCTCACATACTCTTGGTGGTTTATTTCCGTGGTCTTGGTTTTAGTGATGTTCCTTTTGTTATGATTCCGCCTAGTTTATTTAAGTCTATAAATTCACTAAATTCTCTACCATATCCAAATGTTCCTGATGCAACTGTTACTGGATTTTTCATTTCTATTCCAGCTAAAT
>CANSWM010000035.1 GCA_947650745.1 uncultured Clostridium sp.
ATTTCCGCTTGGTTTCTTAAAGGATTTTTTGTTTACTTTTCAATGTACTTTTATTTACTTTGTTCTCACAAAGCTTCCTTATTATACAATGGTAAAAAACAAAAGTCAATACTTTTTTTAAAATTTTTTTAATTTTTTATTACAATTTAATAACAAAAATATTTCAATTCTCTATATCTGTTGATTTTTCTAGTTTTTTCGACCTTTTAGGTAAAAAGCAAAATAAAAACTTTTTTGTTTTATTTTGCTTTTTATAATTGTATATCTTTTATCTTTAAATTTTATTTATTCGCACATTTTTAACATTGCATTTTTTAGCTCTTCTAATTCTGCATTTGCTTCTTCCATTGTTTGTTTTTTTACTCCCATATAGAACTTAATTTTGGGTTCTGTTCCAGATGGTCTTACACAGCACCAACTATCTTCCTCAAGTACATAATATAATACATTTGATTCTGGAAGTGTTGTTACTCCTTCTTTACCTGTTTGTAAATTGTGTATCACCTTTTCTTTATAGTCTCTTATTTCTACTACTTTAAATTTTCCTACATTGCTGCTTGGATTTTTTCTTAATCTATCCATTATCTCTTTTATCTTTTCTGAGCCCTCTATTCCCTTTAAAGTTATTGTTGCAAGTGTTTCTCTATAATATCCATATTTTTCATATATATTAATCATCTGCTCCCATAGAGTTAATCCTTTTGATTTATAATATGCTGCAGCTTCACATAAAAGCATAACTGCAACTACAGAATCTTTATCTCTTGCATGTGTTCCGTGCTAAGCAGCCATAACTTTCTTCAAATCCAAATAAGTATTCATAGCTTTTTTCTTGGTCAAAAAATTTTATTTGCTCTCCTATATATTTAAATCCTGTTAATGTTTCTATCATTTTTATGCCATATTCTTTTGCTATTGCTCCTGTTAAATTTGAAGATACTATTGTTGTAACAATTGCTCCATTTTGAGGTATGCTATTTCTTTTCTTCTTTTCTGATAATATATATTCTGCAATAAGAAGTGCTGACATATTTCCTGTAAATGATACATATTCATTTGTTTTGGGGTCTTTTGCATATACACCTAATCTATCTGCATCAGGGTCTGTTGCAAGAACTATGTCTGCATCTTTTTCTTTTGCAAGTTTTAGTGCAAGCTCAAATGCTTTTGGGTCTTCTGGATTTGGATAACTAACTGTTGGGAAATTTCCGATCTGGCATTTCTTGTTCTGGCACTACGTATACATTTTTAAATCCTAATTCTGAAAGTACTCTTCTTACTGGTATATTTCCTGTTCCATGTAATGGAGTATATACAATTTTTATATTATCTGCTTGTTCTTTTATAATATCCATATTTAAAGACTGCTTTTTTACTTCTTCTAAATATCTATCATCAATTTCTTTTCCTATTTCATTGTATAATCCATTGTTTATAGCTTCATTTATATCCATTGTTTTTATTTCATTATAATCTTTTACATTTGATACTTCCTGTATTATTTCTTTATCTTTTGGAGATGTAATTTGAGCTCCATCTTCCCAATATACTTTATACCCATTATATTCTGGTGGATTATGGCTTGCTGTTACTACAATTCCTGAAATACATCCGTAATTCTCTTACTGCAAAAGAAAGCTCTGGTGTCGGTCTTAAAGATTCAAATCTATATGTTTTTATTCCATTTGCATTTAAACATAATGCTGCCATTTTACTAAATTCATCTGACATACGTCTTGAATCGTAAGCTATTGCAACTCCTTTTTCTTCTCCATGCTCTTTTTTTATAAAGTTTGCTAAGCCTTGTGTTGCCTTTCCTACTGTATATATATTCATCCTATTTGTTCCTGCACCTATTATTCCTCTTAATCCTCCTGTTCCAAATTCTAGGTCTTTGTAAAATCTTTCTTTTATCTCACTATCATTTCCTTTTAAGTTTATAAGCTCCTGTCTTGTTTTTTCGTCAAACACTGGATTCTTGCACCACTCTTCATATTTTTCTAAGTAATCCATACCTATTTCCTCCTTAAATATCCTATTTTTTCCTTTTTACCATATTGATTATCAATTTGCAATATTTTTTTAGTGTATCTCTAAAGAATTTATCACATAAAAAGCTTACTAAAAGTATGACTGTTGCTATAATTCCATAAACTACAAATAGCATAACTAGATTTATATATTTATTTGCTATATTAAATTGTACTAAATTCATAAAGAAGCATGAAATCGCAACTCCTATAAGTGCCACTCCCATGTACTTTGCATTTATTATAAAGAATTTTATTAGTTTTTCTTTAAAGACATATTTAAAAATTATATAAGGCTTCCAGATAAATGTTATACATATGTTACTTATTATTGTTCCTATTACTACACCAATAATTCCTAATTTAAGTCCTAGCAATATTGATATTATTAGATTAATAATTGATTCTACTATTGGTGCATATATATCCCAAAATATTCCATATGCTTCTTTAAATTTATCTATTGGATTTTTTATAATTCTAAACATTATATTTATTGATATTGCAAAAACAATACTAAGAGCTAGAATATATTCTTCTCCTAACCACACTGTTATAAATGGGTTTGCAAGTTTATAAAATAAAAATCCAAAAAGCGCTGTTACAAAAAGCATAAGAACATATATTTCTTTCCAAATTCTATATACTTCTTTTTCTGTTTTTTCTATAATTAAGTTTCCAATTGAAGCTGTTATCCCCATGAATACTTGCTCTACAAGCCCTGTAAGTAAATTATATATTGTCATATAATGTGAATATATACCAACGCCCCATAATGTATCAAATTTTGAAATCAAAATACTATCTGTTTGATATACAACTAATGTTCCTATTTTATGGAAAATTAAATCTTTGGTTCTTTTTACAATGTCTTTGTAGCTACTTATGAGTTCTTTAAAAGTAAGTTCCTTTTGTTCTTTATACCATGTATACATCTTTCTTATTCTTATATTTGTATATACATATATTACAATACTAGCTATAATTTCGATAATAAGCCATGCATAAAAATTTTTTAGTACTATTATGCTTATTAATTGTAATATATTTTTAATTATCTTTCCATTATTTTGTATTTTTACAACTACATAATTTTTTTGATCTGCTGATGGAAGTACATTTAAGAAAGTTAGTAAGTATGACATCACTGTTGATACTACATATAATAAAAATGATATTCTTATTTCACTTATGCTTACATTTACTGTTGTTACAAAGCTACTTATAAATATTGTTATAATTATTCCAATAATTCCAACTACTACTGCTATTATTCTATATAAATATTTATATAAACATAATATTTCATTTATTTTTTTATAGTCCTTTTCCATAAGAGGCTTATACAATGAATATCCTATTGCTGTTGATAACCCTAATTCTGCTATATTTAACATTCCTATAATATTTATAAGCAAAGCATTAAGTCCTGCATATTCGTTTCCTATATTATTAACAAGAAAAGTTCTCATAACAAATGTAAATATATTACTTATGAAATAATATACTAATGAAATTATTGCATTTTTTGCTGAATTTTTACTTCTTGTAGTTTTTTCCGCCATTTTTCATTACCTCGTTAAAACTTTTTTTATAACTTTCTGCGACTTTTTTCCATGTTAATTCATCTCTTTTTATTTCTTTCTTATCGTCCAATGCTTTATTTATCTTTTCTAATAATTCTTCTTCATTATTTGGTTTAGCATAATATATTCCATTTCCATCAATGTCTTTATTATTTTTGCTTGTCGTAACCACTGGTATTTCTTGATTATATGCTGCTAAGAAGCTTCCATTTCTTTTTTTTACTCCTTCTGTAAATGGTAGCACACACACATCACTTATTTTAAGTAAATCTGCTACATCTTTCTCATCCTCAAAAAAGCCTGTAATTACTACCTTATCTTTAATTTTCAATTTTTCTATTAATTTTTTTAGGCTCTTATGATATTCTACTTCTTCTTTCAATTCACCAATAAACAATATTTTTACATTATTTAGTTTTGATACACATTCAAATAAATACTCAAGTCCCTTTGATAGCACAACAAATCCAAAATATGTAATTACCTTTTGATTTTTTAGCCCATATTTTTCTAATAGTTCTTCTTTTTTTTCAGGAGTTATTTGACTTCTTGGGATATTAGAACTTATTGGTACATACTCGATATTCAAATCTTTAAAATCTTTTTTTATTAAATCTATAAACTCTTCTTCAGCAACTATTATTTTGTCTGCCTTTGAAAAAGTAAGATAATATTTTATTCTTGTTTTTAAATAAAGACACACATATTCATGTATTGTTACAATAATCTTGCATTTAATCTTTCTTTTTATTTGTAATGGCAAAAATGCAACCATATAATTATTTACGAATTCATTACTTGGATACTGAATATTTACTATATCTGGTGATATTTCTTTTATTTTATTTATTATTAGTTTAAGTTCTGAAAATCCCCACTTGTCCATTATATTATGAATTTTTAATGTCTCAGAATTCACATCTGCTCTTTTAGAAGTTATAATATGAACTTCATTTCCATCCTTTGCAAGTTCTTCTGCTAATCTATGTGTATAATCACCAATTCCACATTTCATTTTAGGAAATGCTCCAACTATTAAACATATTTTCATATATTAAACTCCTCTCTTTTTTATTTTTCTAGCATTTTCTCTATTAATTTTATATATTTTTTTGCTATATTTTCTTCGCTATACTCTTTTTCTAACTTATTTGCAATTTTTTCTAGCATCTCTTTTGATGGCTTATCATTTATTACTTCTACTATTTTTTTAGCAAGTTCTTCTTCATCTGTTCCGTTTTGATAGTAAAATACTTCATTCATAGTTGCTTCTAAAAGAGATGTTTCTTTTGTTGATATAACTGGAACTTTGCAAATTGCAGCTTCTACTGGTGTTCTTCCAAACCCCTCCTGCAAAGATGTTGTTACAAATAAGTCTGTATTATAAAATAAAGCGTTTCTATCTTCATCTGATATATGCGAAAGAACAAGAACTCTGTCTTTTAGATTGTGCTTTTCAATATATTCTATAATATTATTATAATCGCTATTTGCAAGTTCTTTTTCTGGTCTTCCGAACTAATACTAAGTTATGTGGTATTTGGTTTTTTATAATTTCAAAAGCTTTTACAAGTGTTATTTGATTTTTATGTTTTAGAAATGAATTTATTGAAAATATATAAGGATTTCTTGTTTTAGTTATTTCAAAAACATCTTTTATAGTTTCTTTTGGTTTTGAAACTGAGCTAGGTATAACTACAATTTCACCTTTAAATTTTGGGTTTATCTCATTTAATCTTTTTTTAGAATATTCTGAAATTGTTACAATAGTTTTAGATTTATTCATTGTTTTTATATTTTCATTTTTTATTTTGTTATATTTAGAAGAAGTCTTATCTTTAATCATATCTAATGGTATTAGGTCTAATATTGCAATTATCTTTTTGGATTTTTTTATTATTTTAGTATACTTACATATATATGGGTATATTATTAAATCGCACTGTTCTTTCTTCATAGCAATTGTTTTTAATGGGTTAAATACATTTATTCTTCTTACATATCTTACATCTTTTAAGACAAATTTTATTACAACTATTTTATATTCAGGAAATTTCTCTTTAAATGCTTTTTCTAATGCATCATTTACAAACAAAACTATCTCATAATTATTTCCAAGTTTTGTAAGTCCTTCTAATATTTCTTCCCCGTATTTTCTTATTCCTGTTGCTGTATCATCCATAATATAAGTAAAATCTATACCAATTTTTTGTTTCATAAATTATCCCCCAAGATAGCTATTTATTTAATATTTCAAGCATTTCTTTTGCGCACTTTTCCCAAGAAAATTTCTTTGTTTGTTCTAATCCTTTATTTATTCTTTCTTGTTTTTCTTCTTCTTTTAAATTTATAGCTTCTAGTATTTTTGTTCCAAGTTCTTCATGGTTTAAAACATTTTCGTAATAAATTGCAGCATTTTCAGCAACCTCTGGAATTGATGAATTGTTTGAAGTTACAACTATTACTCCGTTTACCATAGCTTCAAGAATTGGTAAACCAAATCCTTCATATAAAGAAGGGTAAACAAAACATTTAGCATTTTTATATAGATACTCTTTTTCTTCTTTTGAAATATATCCTGGCATAATAATATCTTCTTTATATTTTGATGCTTCAAATAATTTTAATACTTTTGCATATTTCCATCCAAATCCACCTGCTAATACTAACTTAAGATTTGTTTTTTCTTTTTCTTTTATATAATCAAACGCACTAATTAATGTTTCAACATTTTTTCTTGGCTCAATTGTTCCTAAGAAAAGTATATAAGGGCTGTCATTTATACTTAATTTTTCTTTTATTTCTTTTTCATCTTTTTTTTGCAAATTATATTCACTATTAATACTTGTACCATTATAAACTACTTTTATTTTTTCTTCTTGTATTTTGTATATATCTACTATATCGTTTTTTGTTGCATTTGAAATACTAATAATGTCATCTGCATTTTTTAAGCTTCTTTTTACAAATACTTTTTGAATTATTGTATTACCAAAAGAGCCAACTGTTTTTAGTTTTGCTATTGCTAAGTCATGTATAGTAAGTACAAATTTAATATTTTTAGTATATTCATTTCTTTCTGGTAAAGAGTGCTGTGTACCCCAAAATACATCTACTTCATCTTTTTCTAGTTTTCTAGGTAGCATGAAATATAGCCATAATGTACCAACCATTTTAGGGAATAAATTGTCTTTTATTATTATATTTTCTTTTAGTTTAGCATCAATTTTAATTTTTTTATTTGAATAAAGAATATATTTATTTCCTTTATTAGGGGTATTTTTTACAATTTCCTCTATATACGTTGGTATTCCTGCCTTATTTCCATTTAATCCTCTTGCATCAATTCCTATTGTTAGTTTTTTATTTTTCTTATCTTGTTCTTCTATTTTCTCTTTTTCTAAATTTAGTAATATAAACATTGGGAATAGCCACAATATATAAAATAATAGGTTATTAAAATTACATACTGCAAGTGAAGTTAAAATTATTGTTATTATGCTTATATTATTTTTAAATTTATATCTTTCTATATAGTCAATTATTATTTTTTTGCCTACCACTACTGCAAAATAAACACTTCCAACCATTCCGCTAGAAATTGCTATTAGTAATAGTGACGAATCATTTCCAAATGCTGCTGAAGATGATTTTCCTTGGTTAGATGATGTAAACCCTATCATGTTATATCCAATTCCAAATAATATGTTTATATCATCATCATCATCTTCTTCTGTTTTATTTACTACTTCTTCTTTGCTTGCTATAATTTTTGTTGCATTTGACCAGTCTGATACTCTTGCATATGTTGACTCATCATCTAATGTTCCAAGTATTCTTTTAAACACTCTAACATTTGAAAATAGTGTAAGCATAATAAATATAATAGCTGTAGCTATCATAACACCAAATGCTCTTTTTTGGAATTTTTCTATTACTAGTTTTTTATTTTTTATTCTAACTGTACACATAGCATATATAAATAACGCCATGCAAAGTCCTGCTACACCACTTCTTGATACTGTTAGTACAATAACTGTAATAAAAAATGCTATTTTAATAAAATATCTTTTCTTTCCTGTTCTTGAAAATAAGTCTAAAGCAAGAATTGTTGGAATAATTAAGCATGCAGCTAAGAAGTTTGGATCAAAATATGTTGAAAGCAATCTATCTACATGTGGGTCAGGGTTTGTAAAATATACACCTATTTTATAAAATATATCATAAAAATCATATGCTTGTGGGAAAAATACCAATTGCAATATTCCAACCACACCTACTATTAAATAATTGTTAATAATGAACTTAAAAATTTTATCTAAATGTATTTCATATTTTTTAAATACGTTTGTTATAACTATTGTAACTGCAAGTGTAGCTATTATTCTTACTGGATATAACAAACCATATGCAATTTCTTTTAGTTTATAATCATATAAAAACATTGGTATAATTCCAATTATAAACCAAAATACTATTTTAAAGTTTTTTCTACTTACTTTTAGCACATCTTTTCTATGTAATAGTAGCAAAATTACGCAAGAAAAAAAGGCAATTATTTCTGCAACTTTAATTGGCATTCTGCCACCTAAATTAAAGGTTAAACAGTTACCTAAAATTATATAACTACTTATTGTTAAATACGAAAGTATTAAACTTATGTTTTTTATGTTTATTTTTTTCAATATGTTCATTGTAAATTTCTCCTTAAATTCTACTGTTACTTATAAAGTTCAAAAGCTTTTTTTACTTCTTCTCCTGTATTTCTCCAATTAAATTTTTTTGTCCACTCTATTCTTTTTTCTTTTTCTTCTTTAGAATCTTTTCTTTCTAATTCTTTTTCTATAACTTCTTTCATTTCTTCTATATTACTTGGGTCAAAGTATGGTATAAGATTTCCTCCTACTTCTGGAAGTGAAGAACTATTTGAAGAAACCACTTTTGCACCACAAGCCATAGCTTCTAGCACTGGGAAGCCAAATCCTTCATATAATGAAGGAAATACGAATAAATCTACTAAGTTGTATAAATCTAAAAGTTCTTTGTTACTTACTATTCCTGTATGTATTACTTTATCTTCTATTTTTAGTTCTTTTTCTTTATTTTCTAAAACATTATAACTTTCAAATGCTTTTCCTACTAAAAGTAGTGTGCATTCTTTATTATTTTTCATTTTGCTAAAGGCTGCAAGTAACCTTTCTAAATTTTTATGAGGTTTTAAATTTCCGACGTACATAAGTATTTTCTTGTCTTTTGGAATATTAAATTTATCATATAAATAATTTAACTCTTCTTTTGGTTTTACTCTTAAGTCTTCTTTTACACCTGAATATATTACCTTAATTTTATTTTCATCTACTTTAAAATATTTAATCAAATCATTTTTTGTATTTTCTGATACAGTAAGTATTACTTTTGATTTTTTTATTGCCATTTTCATCATAAATTTTGCATAATATTTTGCAAATTTAGAGCTTAAAAATTCGCTATATACTAAATGCGTCAAATCATGTATTGTAACTATCATATCTCCTTTATAAAATATTGGAACATTATAGTGTGGCACATGTAATATATCTGGCTTTAACTTTTTTAGCTCTTTATATGGAAATTTTAACTGTTCTTTAATTCCATATATTGGCACATCAAATTCAACTACATTATCTAACTCTTTTAGGTTACTTAAGTTTTCTTTTTTTCCGAAGAGCTATACTATAACAATTAGTTTTTATTAAATTTTGTATATAAGTTCCAATTCCAGAATCTTTGTACATCCTAGCATCTACTGCAACTTTCATCTGTTTTTCAACTACTTCCTCTTTATTTATTTTTAAAATACTCATACATTTCTTTAATTGTTGTTTTTATGTCTGTTCCTTCAAAATATTTATACGTTTTAGAATTATCTGCACAAATGTATGGGGTATCTACTTTTCTTACCTTTTCTTTATCTATTACAATTTCTATTTCTTGACTAGATAAAGAAACAATGTATTTTAAAAGTTCTTCTATTTGGTATGATTTCCCAGAACCTACATTATATACTAATTCTTTTGTATCTTCTTCTAATAATTTTCTATATACTTTTACAACATCTCTAACATCTGATAAATCTCTAAATGCAGTTAAATTTCCTACATATATTTTCCCTGATTTTCCTGATTTTTCAATTTCTGCAACCTGCTTGCAAAAGCTTGGTATTGCAAAAGTATCTAACTGACCGCACCCCTGTATGATTAAAACTTCTTGTGCAAATAATATTCATGCCATATCTTTCTACATACATTTTTGCAATATTTTCGCATGCTATTTTTGATATACCATATGGATTATTTGCATTTAATAAATCTTCTTCTTTTAAAGGTGTATCTTTGCTAACATATTCTTCGCTAGAACCAATAAGTAGTATTTTGCAATTATAATTTGCCATGCGCACTGCTTCTAGTATATTTAAAGTTCCTATTATATTAACTTCCATAGTTTTTTCTGGAATTTTCCAAGATAATCCCACAGAGCTTATTGCTGCTAAATTTACAATGTAATCTGGTTTATTTTCTGATATTATTTCTTCTACCCTTTTTTTGTCTAAAATATCCATATCATAGTATAGAATATCTTCACTAATAGAATTTCCTTTATTTATATCACACGCAATAACAAAATATCCACTATTTTTAAATTCTTTTATAAGGTAGTTCCCTACAAATCCGCTAGCTCCTGTAATCAATACTTTTTTCATATTTTTCCTCTATTTTTCTAATAGTTTTAGGTCATTTTCTACCATTAATTTTACTAGGCTTTCATAGTTTACTTTTCTCTTCCAACCTAGAACTTTTTCTGCTTTTGAGCAGTCCCCAATTAGCAATTCAACTTCTGCTGGTCTATAAAATTCTGGATTTACCTTAACCACTATTTTGTCTGTTCCTTTCAAAGTTGCATATTCATTTTCTTTTTCGCCATGCCATTCTATTTCTATTCCTGCTGCTTTAAAGCTAAGCTCAACAAATTCTCTTACAGGATGAGTTTCTCCTGTTGAAATAACATAGTCATCTGGCTTTTCTTGTTGTAGCATTCTCCACATAGCTTCTACATAGTCTTTTGAATGTCCCCAGTCTCTTTTTGCATCTAAGTTTCCAAGTTCTAATACATCTTGCATACCTTTTTTTATTTTAGCTACTGCCATTGTTATTTTTCTTGTTACAAATTCTTCTCCACGTCTTTCAGATTCATGGTTAAATAGAATTCCAGAGCAAGCAAACATATTATAACTTTCTCTGTAATTTTTTGTTATCCAATGCCCATAAAGTTTCGCAACTCCATATGGACTTCTTGGATAAAATGGTGTTGTTTCCTTTTGTGGTATTTCTTGCACTTTTCCAAACATTTCGCTTGTAGAAGCTTGATAAAATCTAGCTTCTGGTTTTACTATTCTTATAGCTTCTAGCATGTTTAGTACGCCTATTCCATCTATTTCGGCTGTTCCAATTGGTGTATCCCATGATGTACCAACAAAACTTTGAGCTGCTAAATTATATATTTCATCTGCATTAGATTCTCTCATAGCGCTTACAAGTGAAGCTAAGTCTGTCATGTCTGCATATATTAATTTGACTTTATCTTTTAAGTGTTTTATGTTTCCATAATCTACTGTGCTTTTTCTTCTCCAAATCCCATATACTTCATACCCTTTTTCTAATAAAAGCTCTGCTAAGTATGAACCATCTTGTCCTGTAATACCTGTAATTAATGCTCTTTTCATTTAAACTTCCTCCATTTTTTTCTTTTCTTCGTATTTTTCATTTACAAAATCTATAATTTGTTTTCTGTAACTTTCTTCTGCAAACTTCTCTGCATGTTCTCTTATTGCTTTTTTGTCAAATTCTAGTTTTTCAAATTCTTTTATTGCTTCTACTACGCTTTCTACTGTTTGCTCTTTAAAAAATAGTCCGGTCTTTTTATTTACTACTGTATCTAATGAGCCACCTCTTCCAAAAGCAATAACTGGTTTTCCGCAAGCTGCTGCTTCTACTGGAACTATTCCAAAATCTTCTTCTCCTGGAAACATTAATGCTTTGCATTCTGATAAATATTTTTTAACTTCTGAGTCTTCTTTCCTTCCTAAAAATGTAACATATTCTTTATCTGCTAACTTTTCTAAATTTTCTCTTTCAGGTCCATCACCTATTATTATTAATTTTTTATGAAGTTTGCTACAAGCTTCTACTGCTAAATCATATCTTTTATATTTTACTAATCTTGAAACTATAAAATAATAGTCTTTTTCTTCATCAGAAGGTACAAACATATTTGTTCTAACTGGTGGAAAAATAACTTTTGCGTTTCTCTTATAATGTTTTTGTATTCTTTTTTTTACTTCATTAGATATTGCAATAAACTCGTCTACTCTTTGTGCTGCATTATAATCCCAAATTCTCATGTAGTTCATAAAGTATCTTATAAGTTTTGTCTTAAACTTAGACATATTTTCTGTATATTCATCTCTCATTTCCCATGCATAGCGCATTGGAGTATAGCAATAACAAATATGCAAAGTATGTGGTCCTGTAATAACGCCTTTGCTACAAGCTGAGCTGCTACTAATTACTACATCATAATCGTTTAAGTTAAATTCTTCAAAAGCTTTAGGCATAAAAGGTAAATATTTTTTATGATTATATTTTTTCCCCTTCTTTTTTTGCAAAGAAGATGTTATTATATTCATTTCTTTAAAAGTAGGGTCCATATTGTCTGGGTCAAAAAATGTTGTGTATATAGGAGCATCTGGGAAACATTTATGTAGATTAATAACGCACTGTTCTGCTCCTCCCATATTTGTTAGCCAGTCATGTACAATTGCAACTTTCATATTTATATTTCACTTCCTGTTTATTAATTTTTCTTGTTTAATTCTTCTCTAAATTCATGAACTTTATTTATGCTATCTTTATTTCCAATTATTAACACTTTATCTGTATCTATGCAGAAAATATCTTGTGCATCTAAAAGCATTACCTTTTTTGCTCCTGAATAAACAATATTATTTTTAGAATTATATACTATAACATCTCCATTTAAAATATTAGAGCTTTCATCTTTTCCAATATATCTTTCTAAAGAACCCCATGTTCCAATATCATCCCATCCGATATTTCCTGGTATTACATATATGTTTTTTGATTTTTCCATAACTGCATAGTCTATTGATATTTTCTCACAGTTTTTATAAACTTCTTTTAGTTTATTTTCATAGTTTACATCATCAATACTTGGTAAGTCTTGCAAAACTTCATATCCAGAATAATTTTCTTCTAATTCTTTTAGCATATTGCTTACATCAAATATAAACATTCCTGCGTTCCATAGGTATCTTCCAGAAGCTAAATATCCTTTTGCAGTTTCTAAATCTGGTTTTTCTACAAATTTTTCTACTTTTATGAATTTTGAATCACTTTGTTCAAATTTTATATATCCATATCCTGTCTCTGGTCTAGTTGGTGTTACACCAATTGTAACTATTGCTTCTTTGTTTTCATTTTCAACATATTGGCTTGCTGTGCTTAAAATATTGCAAAATTCTTTTTCATTGCTTATAGCATGGTCTGATGGCAAAACTGCAATACTTGCGTCTTTATATATTTGTTTTATGTATAAGCTTGCAAGTAGAATACAAGGTGCAGTATTTCTACCTTCTGGCTCTACTATGATATTTCTTTTTGGCAAATCAGTTAGTTGCTCTTCTACTAAGCCTTTATATTTTTCACCAGTTACAACAAATATTCTGGTATTTGGCATAACATTCAATAATCTTTCATATGTAAGTTGTATCATTGTTTTTTCATTTATAAGTTTTAAGAACTGTTTTGGCATTTCTTCAGTAGATTTAGGCCAAAATCTTGTCCCTCTTCCACCTGCCATAATTAAAGCACAAAACATATATAATCCTCCATTTTTCTCTACAAATTATTAGCAAAATTCATGTTTATTTTTATTAAGCCCAAAAATATATTCTTATTATATATAATATAAAAAAAAATATCAAGTAATTTCATAATATATTCACATTTAAATAGTAACTACTAAGAGAGGTATCTAAGTAGAATATTTTATAGAAATAACATCAAACCAACAAGAGGCAGCTATTAGCTGTCTAATATTCCACATCTTGTAGAATAGATAAGCTAATAACTGCCTCTTATATTCAGGCACTTTTTTATAATGTTTGGTCACATTTTTTCACTAGATTTTTCTTATATTTCTAAGTGTATATCAATTCTGTTCGGATGTTATTGCATCAAGTGCTACCCGCAAAACGAAACGAGTTCGTTTCGCAGTGCTTTTGCTTATGTTTATCTACCTCGCTAAGATATGATAAGTAGATGAATCTAACTGCGTAATCGTGCAGGATGTTAGAGGGATAGAAACTAGGGGGCGAAGCGCATCCAAGCTGCTACCTGTGACACTATACGAGTAAAAAGCTAATAATCCACTCACTCCTCCCGATTGCACCTTCTGCAAGCCAAAGCTGCAACGGATATCGTCCAAATTAACAAATCGAGAAGACAGCCAATAGTTGGGGTAATAACTACTATTATTTGTTGGGCTTATTATTAATCCATAGTATTTTGGGTCCTTCCACTCTGTTTGGCTTGCACTTGATGAGTAGTCATGTATCCAAGATGACTGCCTGAATGTCTCCTTTTTTGTTCCCATAGTATTTCCTACTATCCACTCTCTTTGCTTACTTCTTTCATTAAATGGTACTGTATCTTCTTTATCA
>CANSWM010000036.1 GCA_947650745.1 uncultured Clostridium sp.
ATACTATCTGTGTGTATTCTATAATTAGTTTTTGCAAGTTCTCTTCTTACAGACCACTCAACTTTATTTTGATAACTTTCATTTTGTTTTAGTCTTTCAAATTCTTTTATTAAATATAATTTAAATTCTACATTTAACCAACTAGCAAATTCAAAAGCTAAATCTGGATGTGCATAAGTTCCAATACTATATTTGCCACCTTTTGAAATTAATCCTATTGCATTCGTTCTTTGAATCCATTGTTTAGGACTCATTGTATAGGAAGATGTCCCGATTTCATTAATTCTAATTTCACGATATTCCGTGAAATTAAAATTTTCATTGTTCAATTCTTCCCATAATCCTAAATATAAAGCAGTATCTTTATTACTTAACCAGTGAATAATAACATTAGCTGGATTTTTATCATTTTTGAATTTTGCTAAATCAGTTAATGAAATATAATCTACATTTCCAACTCTCATAATTCCAATTAGATTATCTTTTACTTTTATTTCTGTTTTTATAATTTCTTTTTTCATTTATATCACAACCTTATATAGTTTTATATTATTCTAAAACATTTGTTCTTTATTGTCAAGACTTTTGTAATTTTTAATTTTAAAATTTATACTATTGAAAAGATATAATGCAATTTTATTTTGCTCGAATGAATCCATTTCCATAATTTTACTTGTTACAAAAATTATATAAGGATAATTTGCAAAGTTGACAGTGGTTGTTCTGTATTCTATATTAATTTCTTTTAGAAAATTATCAAAATGTTTATACATTTCTTTTTTATCATATTCTAAATTAGTATGACTATAATTATCACACATACATATTGCTAATCTTAATTTGTTTTCTAAATCCATATCTTTTATCATTTCTATTACATAATTTACTTTTTCATCATTCATATTTTTTATTCCTTTCAATTTTTAATTTTTTTGCTAATTTTGGGGTATGGGGTGTAAATCCCATTTTTGAATTTGTGCGTATAGACAAATTCAGTGCTTGCTAGGACAAGAATTTTTAAGTTCCAAGAAATTGTATTTTTTCTCGTGCTATTTTTCACTTCATTTTTTGTAAGATTTTTAATCAACTTTATTCAATTTCTGATGGAATTCTTGGTATCAATGTTAAATAATCTACTATGTTTTCATTTTCAATATAAGGGCAATTTATAATTCCATCTGCATAAAAATTTTGTTTTAGCAGTTCATTATATATCGTTAAAGTTGCATTATCATACTCGTTATTTGCAATTTTTGTATTAGAAAATACAAAATAATCTTCTTGTAATTTTTCTAATTCTTGTTTAGTAATTGCTTCTTTATAAATAAAGCCTATGTTGTTATTTTGTAAGATTTCATATAGATATTCTATATAATCTTTGCTACTTTTTGAGATAAATTCTTCTGTAAATTTAATATTTGTTATCTCAATATTGTAGTTTTTATCTCTCTTAATTTCGATTGTATCTATTAATCTTTTAATTAATTCTTTTTTAGATTTTCTATTTAAGCTATCAAAAACAAATGCAAAACCTAATCTGTTTTGAAAAACAACTTCATTATTTTCAATGTCGCAATTTAACTTTTTCAATAATTCTATTGTATATTCTTTATAATCATTATTTGGATCAATCTGTTGCTTTTTCTTATTCAAATTTTTTATTTCTTTCTTAATAATATCATTTTTATTGTTAATAGTTTCAACATTTAAGGTAGAACTCAAATATAAATCCACTAACTTTTTCTCTTGCATTTTTAGTTTTTCAATAACTTTTTCTATATCTTTAATATCTTTTGTTTTAGTTGAATTGCATACTATAATTTCATTATCCATATCATACATATATCTTGTTAATTCGTTTAAAACTCTAGCTAACTTTTCTTCTATTTTATCACAGTTATAATGAAATCCTTTTGATTTACAATTAGGATTGTTACAAGTTACATGATAATATACTTTTTGATTTGGCTTACCACTATTTTTAAATGAGTTTGTAGATGACATTATTTTTCCACAAGTAGGACATTTTACAATACCAGTAAATAAATGAATATGCTCTCCATAATTTGGATGTTTGTTCTTTTCTAATCTTTTTCTTGTAATATTCCATATATTTTTATCAATGATTGGCTCACAATAATTATTAACATATAAAATATCTTGTGCCTTTCTTTTTGTTTTTCCATAAGCAAAAATTCCTATATAAATTGAATTTGTTAGTATTTTATATACTTTATCACTGTTCCATTTTCCTTGTCTTAAATATGCTTTTTCTTCGTTTAAAGTATTAGCAATACCTCTTATTGAGTTACCATTTTTATATAATTCAAAGATTTTTTTAACTACTTGTGTTTCAATAGGCTCTATTTCTAAATGACCTGTTTCATTATCTCTAACATAACCATAAGGTGCTTTGGCTGGGTGTACTTTTTCTCATGCCATTTCTTCCATTGCTCTCTTTGTTCTTGCTCCAATTTCTTTTCTTTCTCTTTGTCCAAATACTAAATTCATTCCAAATATCATTTCACCATTTGCAGTAGATACATCATATGGCTCTAGTATCAGTTCTATTTTAACATCGTGTTCTTCACAATAGTTTCAAAGCCAAAATCCGTCATAGTTATTTCTTGTTAACCTATCTACCTTGATTGCAACTATTTTTTCAATTTTGTGTGATTTAATATCTTTTAGTAACCTTCGCATTTCTGGTCGCATTAAGTCTTTTCCAGAATGTCCTGCATCATTATATACATCTACAATATCGTAATTATTTTTCTCACAATATTCTTTTATCATTCGTAACTGTGAATCAATAGAATAGCCATTATCTCTTTGTTCATCTGTTGATACTCTTACGTAAACTCCACATCTCATAAAATTACCTCCTACTATTCCTGTGAATTTTTTAGGGTTTTGTATACCAAAATTATAAAAAAACTTTAAAAATTTTTTGCCCTTCTATATGTTTGCTCAGAAAAGTGCGTTTTTGCTCCCCTAGTTTATGAAAAAATTTATAAATTTTTTTATTCTCTCATATATTTCCTAACTAAAATGCACTTTTGCAAGTTAAAGTTTTAATTTTATGAGAATTTGTTTAATTTCTTTTAGGTTATACTTTTGGTTATGTTCTTTAATGTAAAAGTTTTTACTAGCAATTTCATTTACTTTATATTCGAGTATGGTAAGAGTAGAGGAAAATGTAATTAGATATTCAGTTGGTTCAATAAATTGCAAATTAGTAGCTTTTAAATGCTTAATTCTGCCATTTTTAACTATATACTCATAGTCTTTTATTATTTCTAGTATTTCAGTATTTGGCTCTAATTCTTGTAATATTTCAAATTCAAGCATAAAAAATATTCTCCTTTCCAGAAAGAGAACATTTTGAGTTTAAATATACAAAAAACAACCCACAAACTTTATAGTTCGCAAGTTGTTATAATTTGGTGCAGATGGCCGGAATCGAACCGGCACGGGAGGTAAGTCCCGCAGGATTTTAAGTCCTGTGCGTCTGCCAGTTCCGCCACATCTGCATTTTCTTGAACTGACAGATGTTATTATACTATAATTATATTTTAAATGTCAACACTTTAACATAAATTTTAAATTTTTTTTTATTTTTGTAGACTATTTTTATTATTTATGGTAAAATATTTAAGTAATCATATGCGGGTATAATTTAGTGGTAGAATGTCATGCTTCCGACCTGATAGCGCGAGTTCAATTCTCGCTACCCGCTCCAATGACATATCTGTTCGAACGAAATTGAGCAGACGAGATATAAAAATCAATTAGTAAATGAAGTGAACCCAAATTGTTAGACAAAAAAGTTTAATGAGGAGGGTTCATTTTTAATGAGTAAATATTCAAAAGAATTAAAATTAGAAATAGTTAAATGTGGTAGAATATATGCATACTAATCACTTATCATTATTCGAAACATGCATAAAATTTAATATTTCATCAAGTAATAGATATGCTAGAAAAAGCATTTAAGAAAATACCAGATAATACAAATTTAATATTACATTCAGACCAAGGGTGGCAATACCAAATGAGACGATACCAATATCTCTTAGAACAAAAAGGTATTAGACAAATCATGTTAAGAAAAGGTAATTGTTTAGATAATGCTTGTGCAGAAAACTTTTTTGGAATATTAAAATCAGAACTTTATTATATAAAAATAATTGAATATATAGATTATTATAACAATATAAGAATTAAAAGCAAATTAAAAGGAATGTCTCCGGTTAAATACAGAGAACATTCCGTATTAGTGGCTTAATCTACACTGTCCAACTTTTTGGGTTCAGTACAGAATTTATAAAAAAGAATGGTGGAACTATGCCAGAAAATTTACCAATACCTAAAAAAGTCTAAAATAATTTGAAAAATAGAATAATAAAAATTTAAAAAAATAGCATAAATTGTATAAATGTTGATTTTTGATAAAATTTATGGTACAATTCATAAAAGCACATTTTAATAATATAGGAGTTTACTAACCCTTTGTTAAGGAGGTATATTGCATGGATAAAGAAAAATATAATGTTTTTGCAAGTGAAAGTATAAGTTTATGGGATCCTCCAGAAGAATCTACGTATTATGACAGAAAAATGGATTTGCAAGGAGAAGTTCCTGGTTGTTCACTGGAAGAAGCTAGGGATGCTTTTAAACGTAAGTATGGAATATTATTGGCTAAAAAATAAACTCCTATAATGACAACAGATGAATCGATGATTTATCTGTTGTCGCTTTATTTATAATGCTATTGCAAAAATTTTTTAGCAAAATTACTTACTATTTATTAAATAATTTGATAATCTATAGATAAATTGATTGATATTTGTATCAATCGTCAAAAGAAAGAAAAGTTGTAGATAACTACGATGTCCGCTTCATTAAGTAAAATCATCATACCAAAAATATTGAAAAATGCTTTCTTTTTACATCATCTTTTTATAATACTTCCAAGCAAGTACTTTTTCTACTTTTTCATTTATCATATTTTCACTTATTCTACCTTCTATTAATGCTTTTTTTACATCTTCTATACTTTTTGTATAATCAGTTACTATTATTAAATCATTTCCTGCCAAAATTGCCTTTACTACTGCCTCATTATCACTTTGCACAGCTCCCATATCTAAGTCATCTGTTATAATAACTCCTGTAAATTTTAATTCATTTCTTAATATATCATGTATTGCAGGTGAAAGTGAAGCAGCATTTGCTTCATCTATACTAACTACTATATTATGACTTACCATAACCGATTCTGCCCCAGCATTAATTCCTTCTATAAATGGTGGTAAATCATACCTTTTTATATCTTCATATGTCTTAGCATCAACAGCAGCTCCTTTGTGTGTATCTGCATTACTTCCATACCCTGGGAAATGTTTTAATGTATATGACACATTTCCAGATTTACTTGCTGTAATTACTGTTTTTGCATAAATAGAAGTAAGATTTGTGTCCTTTCCAAGTGTTCTTTGATATATATAATCATTTTTATTTGTTGATACATCAACAACAGGTGCTAAATTTAAATTTATTCCGTAAATTATATAGTACCTTGCTTTTTTCTATTGTGTCTTCTTTTATCTTTTCAAATCCACCTATGTTATATAGCTCACTTGCAGATTTAAATTTTTCATTGGCTAGATTTTGATTAGAACTGACCCTTACAACCTTTCCTCCTTCTTCATCTGCTGCAATAAATAATGGAATATTGGCATTTTTTTGTAATTCTTCAATTTCTTTTTTTACCTGCTCTTGTGTCTTTTCCTTAAAATCTTTTTCGAAAAATAAATATCCTGCAAATTTATATTCTTTTAATATATCATTTGCATTTTCATTTGGATAACGAACCAAAAATAATTGTCCTATCTTCTCTTCTAATGTAAGCGAGTTTACCTTTTCTTTTGCCTTGTCATAGTAGTCTTTAAAAATATCTATATTTTCCACACTTTTTTCTTCTCCTGTTTCTATATTATCCATAACCTCTTCTTTTTTTACAAATATGCCCCATATTATGATAACTATTACAGCAATAGCTGCAATAGTTATTATCTTTTTTATATTTTTCACATGCATCACCTTCTTTAGCTTTTGCTTTATTTTAAATTATATTTATTTTTCCTTAAATTATTTCTTTCTATTATACCCAAATTACAATAATAAATCAATTAAACTTACATTTTTATAATAAATTTTATAAAATATTACAAAAAATATTAAAAATGTGATATAATTGTTTTGCAAATTAATTTAAATGTGAGGAAAAACATGAAAACTTATATTTCAAAAAGCGAGAAAGACACAATAGAGTTTGCAAAAGATTTTGCAAGTAAACTAAAAAAAGATGATATTATTGTTTTAAATCGGTGATTTAGGTGCACGGAAAAACAAAGTTTACAGAAGGAATACTTAAGTTTTTTGGTTTAGAAAATGAAATTTCAAGCCCTACTTTTACTTTGGTTAATGAATATAAAAATGAAAAAGTCACAATATATCATTTTGATGTTTATAGATTAAATAATTCAGATGATTTTTTTGATATTGGTGGCGAAGAATACTTTGGAAAAGGCATTTGTATTATTGAATGGGGTGAAATTATTAAATCAATTCTTCCTCCTAATACTCTTTTTGTTAATTTTGAAAAAGATGAAACAAATGAAAATATAAGAAAAATAAGTATCACTTAAAAAGGAGTAAATTTATGAAAATTTTAGCTATAGAAACTTCTTGTGATATTTTATCTATATCACTTTTAGAAGATGATAATTTAATACTTGAACTAAAAGAAAATTCTCCAAAAAGTCATTCAGAAACTTTGATGCCACTTATAGATAATCTTTTGAAAAAAACACATACTACTCTAGATGAAATTTCATTATTTGCATGTGACAATGGTCCTGGGTCTTTTACTGGTATAAGAATTGGTTTATCTACTATTAAAGCTTTATGCGATGTTTCGCGGAAAGCCATGTGTTTCAGTATCTTCTTTAGAAGCACTTGCTTATACATTTCCATTAGAAGATGCTTTTATTTGCTCTATGATTGATGCAAAACATGAAAATATTTATACAGGACTTTTTGAATATAGAGATAAAGTTTTGGTCAATTTGAATGATTTTAAATTTTGCAATATTAATGAATTTTTGCTAACTTTAGGAATTTTGAAAAAAAAGATATTTTTTGTAGGAAATTGTGGCATACTTTATAAAGATATGGTAAAATCATATTTGAATTGTGAATCAATTTTTTTAGAAGACTCTTTTGTTTCTTCTAAATATGTTGGAATTGCTGCATTTAATAAATATAAAAACGGTTTTTTTGAAAATAGTTTTAATCTTTCAGCAATGTACGTAAAAAAATCTAGCGCAGAGGAAAAATTATAGATATGACACTTGAAGTTAGTATAGAAGATATGTTAGAAGAACACCTAAAATTAATAAATTTAGATGATTTTGAGAATTTCTGGACTATGAATATTCTTGAAAATGAATTAAAATCTGAAAACTCCTATTACATTATAGCCAAGCATAAAGATGAAATTGTAGGTTTTGCTGGAATTAATGTTATTTTAGAAGAATCCCAACTTGCATATATAGTTGTCAGAAAAGATTTAAGAAATAGAAAAGTTGGAGCTAAACTTCTCAAAGCCATAATAGAAAAGGCAAGAAAACACTCGAGATATATGACTTTAGAAGTAAATGTTAAAAATGCTCCTGCTGTACGTTTGTATAAAAGAAACAAATTTGTAGTTGTCGCAAGAAGAAAAAAATACTATAATCGTACAGATGATGCTTTTTTAATGTCAAAATATTTTTTTTAATACATATGAATAGAAAACAATTTTTATTTGTTTTAGAAAGGAATTTAAATCATGCAAAAGAAAAATGAATTAAACTATAAGGAACTTAAGAATTATTGTCCTACTACAAAATTTAATTTTGAAACTACAGCTGAGCTTGAACCAACTAACAAAGGTATTGGTCAAGAACGTGGTATTGTAGCTTTAGAATTTGGACTAAATGTAGATGTAAATGGATATAACCTTTATGTCGAAGGTCCTAGTGGTGTTGGTAAAACAATGTACACAAGAAATTATTTAGAGAAAATTTCTAAAAAGAAAAAAACACCTTGTGATTGGTGTTATCTATATAATTTTGATAATCCAAATGAGCCAATAGCTCTTTCTCTTCCTGCACGGTCAAGGTGCAGAATTTCAAGAAACTATGGAAAGCTTTATAAAAGATGTTAAAGCAGATATTAACAAAACTTTCAATAATGAAGATTTCGAAAAAGAAAAAGCTTTAATTAAACAAGAATATGAACAAAAAAGAAGTATTCTTCTTGAAAAATTAAATAAAGAATCTATGAAGTATGGTTTTGAAGTAAAAACTGCTCAAAATGGTATTTATATGATGCCAATTTATGAGGGTAAAACTTTGCAAGAAGAAGAATTTAATAAGTTAGATGATAGTATTAAAGCTCAATTTGAAGAAAAATCAAATATAGTACAAGAGCAAATTATGAGTACTATTAGTGAAATTAAGCTAATTGAAAAAGAATCTGAAAAAAAGATACAAGAATGGCAGTCTAATATTTCTCTTCTTACGGTTAATGTTCATATAAATTATATAAAGTCGAAATATAAAAGAAATAAAATAATATCTAACTTTTTAGATAATATCAAAAAAGATATTATAAAAAATGTACCTTTATTTTTAGAAACACCTAATCAAGCATCTAACTCAGCTGCTCAACCTATGATGCAAAATCCTCATAGAGAACCTCCTAAACCTTGGTTAAATTATAGAGTTAATCTTTTTGTTGATAATAGTAAGCTTGAAGGTGCTCCTGTTATAATGGATTCTAATTATTCTTTCCAAAATATCTTTGGAAAACTTGAATATGAAAATTACATGGGTACTTTAAGAACTGATTATACAATGATAAAATCTGGTCTTTTGCAAAAAGCAAATGGTGGTTACATTATCTTCCAAGCAGAAGATTTGCTTACTAGCCCTATCTGTTATGAAAATTTAAAAAGAGTTCTTCGTATAAAAGAAATTAGCGTAGATAATTCTTTAGAGCAAAGAAATGCTATGGTTATGATTTCATTAAAGCCAGAACCTATTCCACTAGACTTAAAAGTTATCTTAATAGGTAACTCAAATATTTATCATACTTTACTTAGCATGGATCCTGATTTTAGAAAACTATTTAAAATAAAAGTTGAATTTGCAGATGATGCTCCAAGAACAGATGAAAATATATTAAAACTTGCAAGATTTATACACTCTTTCTGTGAACAAGAAGAACTTCCTCATTTAGATAAAAATGCTGTTGCAAGGATTATTGAATATGCTTCAAGGCTTGCTGATGATAAAACTAAGCTTTCTACTAAATTTAACGATTTGTCTCAAATAATTGCGGAAGCTGGAACTTGGGCGCAGCTTTCTCGTTCTAAGGTTGTAACAGAAGATTTTGTCAATAAAGCTATAAATGAGAAAATTCAAAGAGTAAAAAAATATGATGAGCGTTACTCTGAAATGATAAGAGATAATACACTTTTAATTAGTACTAATGGATTTGAAATCGGCCAAATAAACGGTCTAACAATTATGAGTGTTGGAGATTATAGTTTTGGAAAGCCTGCTAAAATTACAGTTAATACTTTTACTGGTAAATCTGGAATTATAAATATTGAGCGTGAAGTTGAACTTTCTGGCTCAACTCACTCAAAAGGTGTGTTAATATTAAGCCGGATATATTGGAGAATTATTTGCGCAAGATATTCCTCTTTCTCTTTGTGCTAGTATTTGTTTTGAGCAATTATATAATGGCGTTGATGGAGATAGTGCTTCTAGTACTGAACTTTACGCACTTCTTTCAAGCCTTGCAGAAGTCCCAATAAATCAAGCAATTGCAGTTACAGGTTCTGTAAATCAAAAAGGAGAAATTCAACCAATTGGTGGTGTAAATGAAAAAATTGAAGGATTTTTCCAAGTATGCAAGATGAGAGGCTTAGATGGTAGCCATGGAGTAGTAATTCCTATTCAGAATGTTAAAAACTTAAATCTTGGTAATGAAGTTGTAGAAGCTGTTAAAGCACATGAATTTCATATTTATGCTGTTTCTACTATTGAAGAAGGAATTGAAGTTTTAACAGGTGTACCTGCTGGAAAGAAAGACAAATCAGGAAACTTCCCAGCTGGAACTATAAATTATTTAGCATATGAGAAATTAAAAAAATATGCTAAAATAAGTAAGAATGTATAATTTTTAAGAAGTCGTGTTTCCACGACTTCTTTTTTTATGTTATTTGGTAGGAGTGCCAAATCTTCCTACATCTCTTGTTAACCTCATTTTTTCCTCCTATAATTCATATTCCCTTATGCCACAATTTTCAGTTTTAAATTTTCCTATCATTCCATCTTTTGGGAGTTCATTAAAATAAAAATTAATTGCTCTTACTACTCCTCCATGTGTTACTATTAAAATATTCTTATCATTATATTTTTCCTTTATTTCCTTTAAAAACTCATGTACTCTTTTGAATAAATCTTGTATGGTTTCAAGTCCTTCTACTTTTTTAGTAGAATAATAATTCCAATAATCCGTTTCATAAAATTGTCCTAATTCTTTTCCCGCAAGTATACCACAGTCTCTTTCTTTTAATCTATCATCATATATAACTGGCATATTATTAACATTTACAAGTTGCATAGTATGTTTAGTTCTTTTTAGAGGTGAACATATTACCAAATCTATGTTTAATTCTTTTACTTTTTTACTAGCTTCAATAGCCTGATTTATACCAGTTTCATTTATATCTTCATCTACATTACCATTATATTTTCCTTCATCATTTAATTTTGTTCTACCATGTCTAATTACATAAATTTTCATTTTATTATTCTCCTAACTTCTCATATTCCAGCTTTCATACTTCCTGGTTCTTTATCAAAACTTATATCCTTTCCGATTTGTTGTCATTATTATGCTGCCACTTTCGTCTGTTCTGTATACGTTTAGTTTCATTTCTTGAAATAATTCCATAGTCTTTTTTTTGGGATGTCCATATGTATTTCCTGTTTTGCATGATATTATAACATATTTTGGATTTACTGCTTGCAAAAATTCTTTTGTATTTGATGTATCACTTCCATGATGTGCAGCTTTAAATATATCTGCTTCTATGTTATATCCATTATTTAGCATTTCATTTTCTGCAAGTTCTTCTGCATCTCCTGTAAGTAAAATTTTTGTATTTCCAAATACTATTTTTGTTGCAATAGAATAATTATTATTATTTGTGTAACTACTAGCATTTGGAGCTAAAAATTGTAAGTCTGCTTCCCCTATCTTCAAAATTTCTCCTACTTTTGGATATTCCCATTTTACGTTTTTTTCATCTACTGCATTTAAAAAATCCATATACCATGTCGTTGTAATATTATCATTTCCATTATTAGGAGTATATACTACTCCTATTTCAAATGAGTTTATTACTTCTGCCATTCCTCCCATGTGGTCATCATGTGGATGTGTTCCGATTAATATGTCTATTTTAGTTATTCCTAAATCTTTTAAATAGCCTACAACATCTTTTCCCTTTGCTTTTGTTCCACAGTCTATTAAGCAAGTATTTTCTCCTTGTATTATTAAGCAAGAATCCCCTTGTCCTACATCTATTGTATGCATTTTAAGACTTCCCTCAACAGTTTTAAAAGGTATATCTTTTTCTTTTTCATCATCTTGCCATGTTCCAAGTATGCTCTCACTTATCGCAGCTGCTGTATTTGAAATAGCTTCTGCTGCCTCATTTAAATTAGATACTCCTGAGCCAATACATATTAATATAAATATTATAATTGCTACAACTATACTTATTATAAGTTGTTTATTACTTTTTTTCTTTTTTCTTCTGCTCATTTTTATTTATCCTCTCTTAAGATAAAATAATTACTTTAACAACATGTAGCATCACAATTTTCTGAATTTTTTATATAATAATTGTCATGTTCTAAAATATCTTTTGCAATGTCTTCTGTATTTAATTTATATTTTTCTTCTATTTGGACTACACTTCCATGTTTTACAAATTCGTCTGGATATCCATACTTTTTGAAGTTTATATCTTTTAATTCTGATTTTATAATAAGTTCTTCTATTCTACTTCCTAGTCCTCCTTTTAAAATGTTATCTTCTATTGTTATAACATTTTTTGTCTTTTTTATGCTCTTAAGTATATTTTCTTCATCTAAAGGTTTTAGAAATCTTACATTTATGACTTCTACATCTTTTCCCTGTCTTTCTAAAATATTTGAAACTTCTACTGCTCTTTCTACCATTTTTCCTATTGCAATTATGCTTAAGTTTGTTCCTTCTTTTATGATTTCTATTTCCTCATTCTCTATATTCTTATGTATATCAAATCTTATTTTTCCTTCTCCTCCTCTTGGATATCTAATTACTACTGGCTTTTCTAAAGTTACTGCATATTCTAACATATCTTCTAATTCTTTAAAGTCTTTAGGAGCCATTATAGTAATATTTGGTATCATAGAAAAGAAAGATAAGTCAAATATTCCTTGATGTGTTTCTCCATCATTTCCAACAATTCCTGCTCTATCTACACACATTACAACCCCAAGGTTTTGAAGTGCAATATCATGTATAGCTTGGTCAAATGCTCTTTGATAAAATGAAGAATATATAGGAACAACCGGAATTGCTCCTGCTTTTGCAAGACCTGCTGCAAATCCGAAGAGCATGCTGTTCTGCAATTCCTACATCAAAAAATCTATCTTGATATTCTCTTGAAAATTCAGTAAGACCTGTTCCATCTTTCATTGCTGCTGTTATTGCAACTATTCTTTTATTTTCTTTAGCAAGACTTATTAGTTTATCTCCAAATACTTTTGAATAATCCTTAGATTTACTTTTCTTGCTTTCCCCTGTTTCTATATCAAAATTTGATGCACTATGAAATCTATCTGGATTTTCTTCTGCTGGCTTATATCCCTTTCCTTTTTTTGTAACTATATGTATTAGTATTGGTCCTTCCAGGTCTTTACTTAGTTTTAAAATATCTTCTAATTTATCTATATCATGTCCATCAATTGGACCTAGATACTTAAATCCAATATCCTCAAAAAGCATATTTGGTATTAATAGCTGTTTTATGCTATATTTTACTCTTCTAATTAATTTAATAATTTTATTACTTAGCCTTGGAAGCTTTTGTACCGCACTTTTTATGTATCCATTTGATTTTCTATAAAACTTTCTGGTTCTGGCTTTACTTAAAAATAATGATATTCCACCAACATTTTTTGATATACTCATTTCATTATCGTTAAGTATTACTATTAGTTTGGTTCCAGCAGCACCTGCATGGTTTAATGCTTCTAGTGCCATTCCACCAGTTAGCGCTCCGGTCTCCTATTACTGCAATTATATTTTCTGTACCTCCTCTTAAATCTCTTGCAACAGCCATGCCAAGTGCTGCAGAAATTGATGTACTACTATGCCCTGTGTCAAAATTATCAAATTCGGATTCACAGGCTTTTGGAAAGCCTGCCATGCCTCCAAATTTTCTAAGTGTTGGCATTTTGTCTTTTCTTCCTGTTAATATCTTATGAACATAACTTTGGTGTCCTACATCCCAAATTATTTTATCTATTGGTGCATCAAAAACGCTATGAATAGCTATTGTAAGCTCTACTACTCCTAGATTTGAAGCAAGATGTCCTCCATTTTTTGATACTGTATTTACAATTAATTTTCTTATATCACTTGCAAGTATTTCTTTTTCTTTTAGTGTTAATTTTTTTAAATCTTTTGTGCTGTTTACTCTATCTAGTAATGTTTCCTCCATTTACTTGCCCCCTAAAATTTTTTGTAAAAGTTCTTATATATTTTGTATAATATCATAAAATTAGAGCGTATGCAATACGCTCTAACCTTTATATCTATATCTAACTTTACATTTTTCTAAACACACCAGAAACTTTGCCTAAAATCTGACAGTCTGGAACAATTATAGGATTCATTGTAGAATTTTCTGGTTGTAATCTTATGTGGTCTTTTTCTTTATAGAAAGTTTTTACTGTGGCTTCATCTTCTATTAAGGCTACAACAATTTCCCCATTATTTGCTGTATTTTGCCTTTTTACTAATATGTAATCTCCATCTAAGATACCAGCCTCTATCATGCTTTCCCCCCTAACTGTAAGCATGAAACTTTCTGCATTTCCAACAAAATCAATTGGAATAGGAAATGTATCTGTAACGTTTTCTACTGCAAGTATTGGCTCTCCTGCTGTAATTTTTCCTATTACTGGAACTTCTACTAA
>CANSWM010000037.1 GCA_947650745.1 uncultured Clostridium sp.
TCAACGTCAATAAAGCAATTGGAATAAAGCAATTATGTTATTGATTTTAAATTTTTTATATCAAAATGGTCTTTTTCTGTTAAATCATAACCAGAATGAAAAAGAAGTTGAGCTTCTTTTGAAATACATGGTATTTTTCGACCTTTGTAATTAGTTTCTGAAAACCAGTCATTTTGGAAAACATAATTACCACCTTCTGGGTTTGCTTGGGTAATTGATCCATCATCATTTAGATTTATAGGATGAATATCTAAATACCCATATTCTTCATGCTTAAGTTCCATACGTGAAGGCATCCAATCAACTTCTATTTTGTATCCGATATCTTCTAATTTTTGTATAACTTTTTGAGTGTGTTGAGCGTCAAAATCTATATCTATATCTCTGTGTTCTCTTTGTTGTTTTCCAGTTAATACATCTACCCCCCAGCCACCATCTAACCAATAAGTTACTTTCATGTGTTCAAATAAATCTAAAATATAAAATAAATCTTTTTCTGTTACATTATTATTTTTCATTTTATCCCTCCTAACTTGGGAATTTGAAACGAGTTGAAAACGAGTTTCTTCTTGTCTTGATACTATATAGAAATAACTACATTTTTATAATAACTAAATAAATGCTGATATAACAGTGTTTTTAGATGTTTTTTGTTAAAAAAAGGTTGAAAACAAAAAAACTCTGGGGGAGATTTTGAAAAAAATCGACCAACTTCTGGGGGGGTACTACGACACCCCCCCAGGAGTGCAATGTGCATTGTGCCATTCAAAAAAAGCCTATAAATCATTTATATATCAGCTTTTAGACCCCTTTTTTTGCTAAAAAAACCGTTTTTTTTGTAAATATTTGTAAATATATGTATTTACAATGGTCGTTTTTATTTGTATAATTACTTAAAAATTAAAAAGGAGGGTGTGAAAATGAGTGAGGAAATGGATAAAAACAAGAAAAAGAAAATCACTTTGTCGATTGCAGTTGGGACTGATGAAAAAATAAATGAGTTGGCAAAACAGTATGGCATGACAAAATCTGGTTTGATTCATTTTTTAGTAAATCAAGCTTATGAACGTGGAAGTTTATTTAAATAAAAAAAGCCCCTTCTGCAAAAGGAGCTAAAAAATTAGTTTATTGATTGTGAGGTTATTATAACATGAGTGAAAAAGTAGTAAAAGGTCGAGATTGGTCGTTTATCGTATATCCTGAAAGTGCTCCTTTTAATTGGCGACAAATTTTAGACGAAACACATATGAAATGGATTGAAAGCCCACTTCATGATAAAGATGAAAACCCTGACGGAACGCCTAAAAAGGCTCATTGGCATATTTTGTTAACTGCAGATGGTCCTATTACGCAAAAAGCGGTTGAAAAAATCATTGCGCCATTAAATACGCCTAAACCACAAAAAGTTGGTTCAGGACGTGGAATGATTAGGTATTTTATTCATTTGGATAATCCTGAAAAATATCAATACTCAAGAGATGAGATTGTTGCTCATGGTGGTGCTGATGTTGAAAGTTATTTTGAATTAACTAAAACAAGTAAAATGGCTGTAATGAAAGATATTGTAACTTTTATATACGATAATGAAATTGATAATTATGCTGATTTCTTGATGATTTGTATTAAACATTCTGATGATTGGTTTGACGTAGCCATTAACTACAACACTTTAGCGATTAACAAGATGATTGACGGTATGTGGCTAAAGAAGAAAAATGAATTTAAGTAATAAGGGTAAAGTAGAATTTTATATGAGAAGAGATAGGGGCTAACTATTTTGAATAATATAAAAGAATATTTTTTAAAACATCCATATATAGCTTTTATAATAAAATATTCGGTTATAAGCATTATTGCTATTGTTGCAGTAACGTTATTAGGAGATCCGATTGATAATTTAAATCGTTTATTTATTCCAGTATTTTTATTTATAGTTGGTTTAATTGATATTTGGCGAAATAAAGAAAAGAAAAGTAGCTAGGAGATTTTTGTAAGATGACTGGTAAATTTAAAAATGAATTATTAACTGCTATTGCAGATAATGATTTAAAAAATGTAATTCAGTTAAGAAGATACTTTGAAAATCATAGTGATGAATTTACGTTCAAAAATATCACTCGTTTTCATCAAACGATTAGTAATAACGTTGATGCTTTTAGTTTATATTTTGAGGGTAATCTTCAAAATTAAATGCACTTAAATATAAAAGCCCCCTGACTGAAAAGTCGAAGGGGGTTTTTATTTTGGTTTGATGTTTGCACACCTACTGAAAAAGTAGGGCAGCAAATCGTCAAACAGGTATCAGCTAATTGACCCAATTGGGTCGCTGATACTCGGCTTGAAAAGCCGACTAGCCGTCTGCAAGACCCCTCGGCGAGCCCGTCCAAAATTTATTTTGGTATAACGGGCTATACCAAATTGAATTGGCTTTCTAACCATGCTATGATGAACTCAACTTATTTAGGAGGTTTTCTCATGGCTCACGTTGAAAAATTTACCCAAGGTTCAGTGAACGGATTATCCATTCACATTGAAAGAAAAACAACAAATCATTCTAACCCTGATATTGATTCAGAACGAACTTATTTAAATTATGATTTGTGTGATAAAGAAGGCGATATGAACCAACGGTTAAAAAATAGATTAGCCGAGGTTTATTGCTTTAATCGTGCTGATGTTAAAGTTATGGCTGATTGGATTGTGACACTTCCTAAATCACTTGAACAAGAGACAATGAGTACTCAAAAAGAATTTTTTAAATCGACAGTCGATTTTTTGAATGAACGATACGGTAATCAAAATGTGTTATCTGCAACCGTTCATTATGATGAAACGACTCCTCACTTGCATTATGCTTTTATTCCTGTTGTTTTTGACGAAAAAAAACAACGTGAAAAAGTCTCTGCCAAAGAAGTTTTAACCAGGAAAGAACTATCTTCTTTTCATCAAGACCTGGACAAATATCTCAAACAACAAATTCCTCATATTTACCAGGAGGGCATTTTAAATAATCAAACAATTGGCATTGATGACGTTAAAATTATTAAAAAAATGGCGAAAGAAATCGCTGAAAAAGAAACAGAGCTATCTCAAAGAAAAGAGCATATCAATAAAAAAATAAAAGAAGTAAAAAATATAGGTGTTTCAACTCAAAATGTGTATGACGTCCAAGATCAATGGACTCATTTAACCAATCAATTTGAAAAAACATTTTTAGGAAAAACGATTGTTGATACCAAAAATTTAACTAATTTAAAAGAGTTTATGGGTGGAGTTCAAAAAGAAGCTGAATTAACCAAGACTACCAACTATAATCTAAATAAAAAGGTCAAAAACTTAACAGAAAAAATAGCTAATCATAAAGTTCAACTTGATGGGCGAGATAATCATATTAATCATTTAAAACAAGAAAATAGAAGTCTGAAACAAGACTTAGAAGAAACGCAAGAACATACACTACAAGTAAGGGATAATAATAGAGTTCTGAAGAGTTTATTAAAAGATACAGGGAAATCTGATTTTTCTATGTCTCAAGTAGAGTACGAAGGTCGAGTTATTTTAGAAAAACTTGAAAATGATGAAAAACCACGAGATTCTTATGAGTGTTCTGATTGGAAAGAAACTCTTGAAGAAAATAAAGTAAAGCGATATATCCCTGAAAATCGTTTAACTCAATGGATTCAGCAGTTAACAACGTGGTTAAAACAATTGATCACACGAGAAAAACAAATAGAGCAACGAAAAAGTAGAGGTATGTCTCGCTAAAAAAGTTTAACATTACCAGTAATATTAAACTTAAAAATAACAAAAACCGTCTAACTCACGATTACAAATTTCACTAAGTCAAAAAAAGCAGAACCTTGTTAAATCAAGGTTCTGCTTTTTGATTTTGGGTAGACAAGTCGATTTTCACAATCTTAACGTCTGTAACTCTTGGTAAGTCTACAGCTCGGTATAACATCTGATTATGGTAACTAAGAGGTTAAATAACTATTTTATTTTTGGCTCAGAGTACACTTTGATAGTAATTAACCAACTAAAAATAATTATTATAGAAAAAATAAGTAACATATTGCTATATAAATATGATTGAGAAGAAACATTTATAGGAATAATTTTTTTATTTAGTATGTCTACAGACAGTAATCCTCCTACAACTGCGATTCCTAGTCCTTCAGATAAGAAACTTGTAAAATTAAGTAAACTCATTCCTGAACCACTTTCTTTTGTAGTTAAACTACTTGAAACAATTGTAGATATAACCGTTTTTGTAAAGGACAGACCTCCAAATATAAAAATAATTAATATAGTAATTAAAAAAGGTGTCGTTTCAACAAACAGTGCAGCCAATAGAAAACTAATTGATAACAACATAGCTCCTATAGTTAACACGAATATTGGTCCTTTTTTATCTACTAGTATTCCACCAAAGTAACCAAAAATAATGACACTAACAGCTCCTGGAAAGATAATCCCGTTACCAATGGCAAGTGTACTTAACTGATATAAATCTCTCATCATATAAGGAACCATTGAAATAAATCCTGCCACCGTTCCAAAAAAAAGACCTCCACAAACAATACCAACCATAAAAGATCGGTTTTCACCTAATTTAGGCTCAATAAACGGCTCATCCACTTTTTTTATGTGCTTAATAAAAATAATGAAAATAACGAAACTTATTCCTAAGAAATATAATTTATATGATGTGGTAAACACCATAAAAGTTACTATGCTTAACGACATTAATACTAATCCTATAAAATCAAAACTTCCCTTTTTAATCGGTTCATGATCAAGCATTTTGATAAGAAAAGGAACTGATATTAAAGTTCCTAAAGGTAATATCAATAGATAAGACCAATGAATATATTCAGCTATCATTCCACCGATAGATGGACCTAGAGCTTCACCCATTGCAACAATGGAACCAATAAGTCCAAAAGCCTTTCCCTGGCTCTCCCTTGGAATATATTTAGCAACAACCACCATAATTAACGCAGGAAAAGCTGCAGCTCCTGTACCTTGAATGAATCGTGATAATAATAATACAGGAAATGATGTATGACCTATAAAACCCATAATTGAACCTATACAATTTAATAAAATTCCTGTTAATAACAGTTTCTTAATACCAACATAATCAGAAACTTTGCCATATATGGCTGTTCCTACAGAAAAACTTAACATGAACGATGTATTAATCCAATTTATACTTGCAGGAGCTTTTCCAAAGTAATTCGCTACATCAGGAAAAGATACATTTAGAACCATTTCATTTAGTACACTAAAGAAAGATAAAAAGCAAAGCCAAAGTAATAATTTGTTGTATTGTGATTTATGGTTTGACGAATTAGAATTCATTTCTTCACTCTTTCCCTTTAATTAATAAAGATTTTATCCTATCAACTTTTCCTTGTTGATATAAACTTTTATCTACCACTTCTTGATAAGATACAATTTTATTTTTTATATAGGCTTGTCCATTAAATAGTTCATTACTCTTTTCTTCAAATATTAAAAATAAAGATTGAGGTAACTTTGCAATTAAATTAAATTCATCTTCTACCTCTGATACATTTAAGACATTTCCCTCTAATTTTCCGAGTTCACTAATAGCCTTCCCTAAATAATCTTTATTTGCAGATACATCTATCTCTACTACTGGTTCTACAATGACTGTTTTAGAATTTAACAATGCTTTATACAATGCATATGGTGTTAACTTTCTAAATTCAGATGGTGTACTGACTGGACTAAAAAATTCAGCATCTGTCAACGTTACTTTTACATTGGTTAATTCAAAATCATAAAGACCTGTTTTAGTTGAACTAAACACACTATCTTTAATAGCATTTTGAAATGACTGTTTCAGATAACCTGTTGTCACTAAACTATCAAATTGAATGCCTGATAGGTTACTCGGTTCAACTTTCAAGGTCATCGTTGCCCAATAGGGATTAAGTGATTCATCTACATCAATTGTGCCTATTCCTATTTCTTCTATAATTTCTTTATAAACAATTGTTGGTAATGATAATTTAAGCGTCTTAAAAGAGTAACGTCTGCGTATAGTTTCTTCTAAGTATTCTCGTTGAACTCGACCAAAAATTTTCATTGAGATTTCTGAAGTTTCTTTATCAATTGAGAAATCAAGTAATGGATCTTCTTCTGATAATTCAGTTAATAAGTCTAGTAACGTCATTCTCTCTTCTTCCCCAACTTGGAAAGTGATTTTTAAACTTGGGCTAGGTAAAGATAGCTCATTAGTTAAAGGTTCTCCTAAGAAATCTTGAATCTTTAATTCTTTACATTTTGGAAACATAAAAATATCTCCTGTTTGAATACTATTTGCTTCTACAAATTGGTTGTCTTGTAATACTAAAAAACGTGGTAGCTTCTTTTCTTCTTGATTATTTAACAAATAAGTTTGGTTCTTACTTATTTCACCGGATAGTAATCTAAAATAAGCTTGTTTTTGACCATTCATAAAAGTAATTTTATATAAATATGCAGATAAATTATCCTTACTTTTATCAACTAAATCAAAGCTACCTAATAAATTTAATAAAGTATCTATCCCTTCTCCTGTCACAGCCGAACCTAAAATTAAAGGATAACTTTCATTCATTAAAGTTCGTTGGTTCAACTCATTTTTTAGCTCTATTTCACTTATTAATACATCATTCATAAACTTTTCAAGTAGATAAGGACTGTTTTCGATTAAAGTATCTCTACTTTCTTGACTAAACAAGGATTCTACTAGAACAAGATGACTCGTCAATTTATTCTTGATTTCAGAAATCAGATATTCTGGTCTTGCTGTTTCTATATCTATTTTATTTAAGAAAAAGATAGTCGGTATCTTGGCTTCTTGTAATGTATCAAAAATCCTTCTTGTTTGAGTTGGGAGTTCTCCTAAACTTGAAACGACTAAAACAGCTATATCAATAACGTTTAGTGACCTCACTACTTCACCATAAAATTCAATATGTCCAGGCATATCAACCAAATTTATTTTTGTTTGACACCACTCTAAAGAAACAGAAGCTGTTTTTATTGTAATGCCTCTTTCTTTCTCTAAATCAAGGGTATCAGTAATAGTATCACCCTTCTTAATACTTCCTTGCTTATAATTTTCATGGGTTCTACTATACAAACTTTCTGTTAAAGATGTTTTTCCAGCGTCTACATGAGCGACAATTCCTACATTAATAATTTTTTTCATCAAAAAAAGACTTCTATGGATTTATGTTCGCAAAAATACTCATCGCAAATACCATAGAAGTCTATTGTTCACGACCTTCTAATTATAGTTCGAGAGTATTTCTTTAAGAGCACACCAAATAAGCCTTTGTTTTTCAGCTATATTAAAATGTGCTATTTAGAAATACTCCGAAGCATATGAAGATCACTCACTTATTTTTATTTGATTTATTTATCTTAAGTTAGTATAAATTATAAAAATTAAAAAAACAATTTTTTTAGTTAATTATAACGTGACTTATGTTAATCAAATAAAATTTAATATGGTTATTGGATAAAGAGAACGCATCTACGTTCTCTTTATTTTGTTATCAATCTTCGATACAATACTGCATATCACTGTGAAACGGAGTTGAACGCTTTGAGAAATGATGAAACGTATAAGACAATGAAAGAAATAGCTGATATTATAGGCGTTTCTAAGCCTACTCTATTTAGGTTTTTAAAAGCCAACTCATTTCACGAAACGTTTAAGAAACGAAACGCTAACATGTATGATGAAACGACTACAAACGCTATAATAGAGAGCTTTAAGCAAGTAAAAAATGAAGAGCGTTTCATTTCATCAAGAAACGATGAAATGGTCGATGTAATGCTTGTTGAGAGCTTAAAAGAGCAAATAAACTTACTTAAAAAGCATGATGAAGAGCAAAAAGAACAAATAAAAAAACTTCATGCTTTGTTAGACCAGCAACAACAATTATTACTTTACGAGCAACAAAAGAATATAAAACTACTAGAAGAAAATATAGAAAATAAAAGATGGTGGCAGTGGTGGAAATGATCTGGACAATTGCTCTTTGATATTTGTTTTACACCTAGGGTTGTTAGGGCTTGCCCTGACCGTCTGAAAGACGCTTGGCGAGTAAATCTATGATGTCACTCTTAAAATAGCTTAAAGGGCTGTTTATTTGCGTTTTTTAACTATTTAAAAAGTTCGTTGATTGATATCTTTTTATTTTTAGCAAAGGAGCGTATAGCGACTGTTGCAAGTAAAATGTGAGAGTGTTTTTCTCTCACTCCTTTTTCAGTTGTTTTTTAGTTAACTTTTCTTCAAAAGAAATAGAAAAATAATAGCTCATTCTATTAATTAAATACTTTAAAGAATACTTTTAAATACTTTTAAATACTTTAGGGGCTTTCAAAAAGCACTCATATCAATTCTTTCAGAGGTTATAAATACCATTTTCCACGTCATAAATACCATTTTCCACGTCATAAATACCATTTTCCACGTCATAAATACCATTTTCCACGTCATAAATACCTAATTTGTATTTGTTCCGTTTTTTTGGTATTATTGTATAATTAGATGGATAGAGGTGTATAATTTGAAAAATAAGAAAGCTGAGCTAGCAATAAAAGATTTATTAGCACGTCAAGATTACTTAGTAGTTCAGGGAAATGATTTAGCTAAGTCGTTTGGTGGCTTAAAATCTTTTGAACAACGTGTTCTTGATTACTGTTTTAGCTATGTTAGAAAAGACTCTAAATTAGACGATGAATATGAAGTATCTGCATTGGAAATCATTAAACATTTTAATCTTAATACTTCAGGCGATTCATATACTAGGATTGCTAAAGCTTTTAAAAAATTAAATGAAAATACTGCTTTGTATTTACCTATAGTTGAAAATGGTGTAAGTGGTATTTTAATGACTCAATTATTTTCTAGAATTAAATTTTTAGAGAACGGTGTTGTTAGATTTAAATTTTCTGAAGATGCTGCTCCTTTAGTTTTTGATTTGAAAGAACATTTTTATAGCTTTAGATTAAATGAACTTTCTAGAATTAACGGGAAGTATTCACTAATTATGTTAAAGCTTTGGGAATCTCATAGAAGGGGGCGAGAAAAATATACAACTATTTCTGCTGATTTAGAAAGTTGGCAGTCATGGTTTTTAGGTAAAGATTCTCGTATGCCTGCAGGACAATTTTTTCAAAAAGTTATTACACGCTCTATCGAAGAATTGGAAGAAAAGATTGCATGTGAATTTTTCGTTACCACACAAAAAAGAGGACGAAAAGTTGTTGGCTATGAAATCATGATTACAGATACATCTATTTAAATTTTGAAAGAACCTACTAAGGTTCTTTTTTTATATTTCAATCATTGGCAATCTAGCCACCGTTGAAATATAAAAAGCAGCAAGTCTAAATTGGCAACAATTTGGACTTGCTGTAAGCTAAAAAAGTGAAGGTGATAAATCGTCCACAGACGATTTAAGCGGAACGTTTTAGCTCGACTGGTCTCAGTCGAAAAGCGTCGCAGACCGAGTCCAAAATTTATTTTGGTATAACGAGCTATACCAAAATTAATTTGGTGTGTTAAAGTTAATTTGAGTTTTATATTTATGGGGGTGTTTTTTATGGCTCATGTGGCGAAATATACTAGAGGTGCAATTCAAGGATTAAGTAATCATTTGGACAGAAAAACAGAAAATCATGCAAACAAGGATATTGATGTTTCAAAGTCGCATTTAAATTATGACTTAAATCAAAATCAAGGGGATACGATTAGTCGCTTGAACGAACGATTAGAACAAGTCTATTGCATGAACAGAAAAGATGTTAAGGCAGTTGCGGATTGGATAGTGACATTACCAAAAGAGTTGGAAGATAGACCAGCAGATGAACAACGTCAATTTTTTCAAGCAACGAAAGATTTTTTAGATAAGCAGTATGGCGAAGAAAATAATATCTCGGCGAATGTGCATATGGACGAAACGACACCGCACATGCACTATGCGTTTGTGCCTGTTGTTTATGACGAGAAAAAGCAACGAGAAAAAGTGTCGGCAAAGATTGTGTTAAATCGCAATCACTTACAAAGTTTTCATGATGACTTAGATAAGCATTTGAAGGCCGAAATACCGCAAATATATGAGCGTGGTGTCGTCAACGGACAAACTGTGGGTGTTGAGACGGTGCAAGAGCTAAAACAGCTACAACTGCGTGAAAAAGCCCTAAAACAGGAACTTAAAGATTTGAACGACCGTAAAGAGACACTGATAAGTCAAACAGATACGCTAAAGCAGGATTATGTGCAGTACGAGAGCGTAAAGCAAAAAGTTGAAACCACACGCATTGATAGTAAACCAATCAAAGAGAAAATCGGCTTGCTGAAGCGAGAAGAAATCGATACTGGCTACGTGAAAGTGGCAAAAGATGACTTTGAGACGTTGAAAGAGGCCTATCGGTACATGCCAGTTGCGAAAAAGGAACTACAAGTAGCAAAAAGGAAAGCAGACGGAGAATATCAAGAACGCTTAATGTACATGACGAAATATCAAGAAACAGCAAAAACGTTAAAAACGACTAAGCAAGAATTAAGTGTATTAAAGCAATTTACTAGCTATGTGAGTGACTTTGTGCAGAAAACACTAGGCATTGATATTTTTGAGAAATTTAAAACACATCAGCAAGAAAAAGTACAAGAGAGAAGTGGAGATGACCTCGAAAGAGGTCGTTAGAAGCTCATATTTTCGTTTTAAGACGTTTTAAATCAATTCGAGTATATTTATACCTGTTAGGTCTTTTCGTCGGCATAAGCGTTAAAAATGGCAATAGAAAAAGCAGCAAGGGCGAACGTAGTGAGTGCATTTACCCTTGCAGCTTTTTTTGTTGTCATTTAGCTTTTGTAAACCGACAGAAAAGCCAACAGGTATGACTGTTTACTCACTTTTCAGAGGCATGATCAAACGCATTGCGTTTGTCAGGTGTGGGCGGAAGCCCACGGTTTTTAAAAGGGTTCCGAGGTTCAACGTCAATAAAGCAATTGGAATAAAGCAATTATGTTATTGATTTTAAATTTTTTATATCAAAATGGTCTTTTTCTGTTAAATCATAACCAGAATGAAAAAGAAGTTGAGCTTCTTTTGAAATACATGGTATTTTTCGACCTTTGTAATTAGTTTCTGAAAACCAGTCATTTTGGAAAACATAATTACCACCTTCTGGGTTTGCTTGGGTAATTGATCCATCATCATTTAGATTTATAGGATGAATATCTAAATACCCATATTCTTCATGCTTAAGTTCCATACGTGAAGGCATCCAATCAACTTCTATTTTGTATCCGATATCTTCTAATTTTTGTATAACTTTTTGAGTGTGTTGAGCGTCAAAATCTATATCTATATCTCTGTGTTCTCTTTGTTGTTTTCCAGTTAATACATCTACCCCCCAGCCACCATCTAACCAATAAGTTACTTTCATGTGTTCAAATAAATCTAAAATATAAAATAAATCTTTTTCTGTTACATTATTATTTTTCATTTTATCCCTCCTAACTTGGGAATTTGAAACGAGTTGAAAACGAGTTTCTTCTTGTCTTGATACTATATAGAAATAACGTTCTTTTTTAAAAATATGATTTATCGTTGATGTGACAGTGTTTTTATGTATTTTTGTGGTTGAAAAGAAAATTTGACATGAAAACACCCCAGTTATATTATTAAGGTGTCGAATCTTAAATAAAACTGGGGGATTTTTATATGCAATATAATACTACTAAATATATTGACGAAAATCAAGATAACGAAACATTAAAAGATATGACGAAAAGTGGGAAGCAACGCCCATGGAGAGAAAAGAAAATTGATAATGTAAGTTACGCAGATATACTGGAAATTTTAAAAATTAAAAAGGCTTTTAACGTAAAACAATGTGGTAACGTCTTAGAATTCAAGCCAACTGATGAAGGTTATTTGAAGTTACATAAGACATGGTTTTGTAAGTCAAAATTATGCCCAGTTTGTAATTGGAGGCGTGCTATGAAAAATAGTTATCAAGCTCAAAAAGTGATTGAAGAAGTAGTAAAAGAAAAGCCTAAAGCTCGGTGGTTATTTCTTACTCTATCGACACGAAATGCGATAGATGGGGATACTTTAGAACGAAGTTTAAAGCATTTAACTGAATCTTTTAGAAGATTATTTAAATATAAAAAAGTTAGTAAAAATTTAATTGGTTTTATGCGTTCAACAGAAGTTACAGTTAATAAAAATGATGGCAGTTATAATCAACATATGCATGTTTTGTTGTGTGTTGAAAATAGTTATTTTAAGAATAAAGCTAATTATATAACTCAAGAAGAATGGGTTAATTTATGGCAAAAAGCATTACAAGTAAATTATCGACCGGTAGCAAATATTAAAGCGATCAAACCAAATCAAAAAGGCGATAAAGATATTCAAGCAGCTATTAAAGAAACCTCTAAATATTCGGTTAAGTCATCTGATTTTTTAACTGATGATGATGAAAGAAATCAAGAAATCGTGAATGACTTGGAAAAAGGTTTATACCGAAAACGTATGTTGAGTTATGGTGGATTGCTTAAACAAAAACATAAGATTTTAAATTTAGATGATGTCGAAGATGGCAATTTGATTAATACAAGTGACGAAGATAAAACAACAGACGAAGAAGAAAAAGCACATTCGATTACGGCAATTTGGAATTTTGAAAAACAAAATTATTATTTAAAAAATTTGAAACGTTAGCTTAAAAGCTAGCGTTTTTTTATGTATTTTTGCCCCTGCGGGAACTATAGCGTTCAACCGGCATGGTTGACCACTTTACATGCCAACTTTTAAGTTTGCATGTAAATGGGCAGTGTCTTAAAAAATCAACACTGGATTTGCTCAAATTTTTGCTTTTGGAAATAGCATATATTTATTTGGCTCATATTCGCGTTTTAAGAGCTTATATAAGTTTTTAGGCATAAAACTATATGAATTACCCCTAAATCTTTAAAATGCCCCCTTAAAATTCAAAATAAAGGTATTTAAAATTTTAAAAATAAAAAAGCTACTAGCAAAAAACTAGTAGCTTAAATCTTAGTTAAATTTTGATGTAGTATTAATTTTTATATCTACGCTACAACGTCGATTCAAATTCGTGCAGTATTAATTTTTGTATCTGCGCCACAACGCCGATTACTAATAATGCAGTATTAATTTTTATATCTGTGCTACAACACCGATTACTTAAAACTAAGATAAAAAATCGACGAAGGTCGATAATGGTTTTGCACACGTCGATTTATCCGACGTATAAGTGCGCCCTTACGGGATTTAACTAGATTGTAACGATGAATTTTGGACTTGTAAAGCAATAACAATTGGGTTTACCAGGTCTACTAAGTAGACAAAAAAGAACACGCATTTATGCCGAGAAAATTTATTGAAGTTGAGAAGAACCCTTAACTAAACTTGCAGACGAATGTCGGCATAGCGTGAGCTATTAAGCCGACCATTCGACAAGTTTTGGGATTGTTAAGGGTTCCGAGGCTCAACGTCAATAAAGCAATTGGAATAAAGCAATTATGTTATTGATTTTAAATTTTTTATATCAAAATGGTCTTTTTCTGTTAAATCATAACCAGAATGAAAAAGAAGTTGAGCTTCTTTTGAAATACATGGTATTTTTCGACCTTTGTAATTAGTTTCTGAAAACCAGTCATTTTGGAAAACATAATTACCACCTTCTGGGTTTGCTTGGGTAATTGATCCATCATCATTTAGATTTATAGGATGAATATCTAAATACCCATATTCTTCATGCTTAAGTTCCATACGTGAAGGCATCCAATCAACTTCTATTTTGTATCCGATATCTTCTAATTTTTGTATAACTTTTTGAGTGTGTTGAGCGTCAAAATCTATATCTATATCTCTGTGTTCTCTTTGTTGTTTTCCAGTTAATACATCTACCCCCCAGCCACCATCTAACCAATAAGTTACTTTCATGTGTTCAAATAAATCTAAAATATAAAATAAATCTTTTTCTGTTACATTATTATTTTTCATTTTATCCCTCCTAACTTGGGAATTTGAAACGAGTTGAAAACGAGTTTCTTCTTGTCTTGATACTATATAGAAATAAC
>CANSWM010000038.1 GCA_947650745.1 uncultured Clostridium sp.
TATATAATCTTTCCTTACATATGTCAACAAAAACCGCACGACATTTTTCGACAAACTTGTAGTTTTCCCCCAATTTTAAAATTTCTTCTTTTTTTATGTTATTTCACAGAGATGCAAAAAAGACACATGTTTTTCAATGTGCCTTTTTATGTAATTCTGACTTATCTATTTTTTCTATTTATTCATAGTAAAACCCTAAAAAACTCATTAATGACCTTACTGCTCTTTTATACCATGGTAGCTTTATTACTACCAGTTGAAATGGCCCTACTTTTTCTATTTTTGGTTTTTCTTCTATAAAAAAAGCATCTTTTTTTGACTTTTCTTCTTTTTTTGTTTCTTCTATTTTCTCACTTTTTTCATCAATTTTATCTTCTTTTTTCTCTAACATGATTTTGTATATATATTTTCCCTCTAGGGTTTTTGCGTTTTTTACTTTTCTTTTGTTTTCTACTTTTTCCATTCTTCTCTCCTCGTGTAAAATTATATACTACTTACCTTGTGTATGTCAACTGTTAAAAATAGCTTGTTTTTTTCTTTTATTTATAATATAATGGGGTTATTATTTAGCAAAAAATGGGGGCTAATAAATGAAAAAGGATGTTTTCGGCTTTTCTTCTAAAATAGAAAGAGTCAATATTGATTTATCAAAAAGTTATTTTGAGAATATAGAAAAAATTGCTAGGGCAAATCAGCTTTCAGCATATTCTATATTTTTATCTTGTCTTTATATACTTCTATATAATTATACATCTCAAGATGTTATTGATATAGCTCTTAAAAAGCAAATAAATTTAGAGCAAAGTTTTTCTACCCTTGTAAAGAAAGTTCATGAATCTACGCCTAACACTATCTCAAATGAGTTATCTGGAAATTTGAGTTTGGCTGAAAATAGTACACCTATTGATGTAATGTTTACTTACAGAACTATTTCGGGTAATTTACTTGGCTCTTCTTTTAATAACTCTAAATTTGATTTGCATTTTGAGATTACTTTGGGATTAAATTCTCTTTTGCTAGAATTTAATAGTGATATATTTAGTAAAAATACTGCAAAAAGCTTACTTGCACATTATTTATTTATTTTAAAGCAGATTCCTCAAAATTTAGATTGTAAGCTTTCTGATTTTGAAATGGTAACTCCTGAAGAACATAAATTATTAGAAAAGTTTGATAATACTTATTCTATGGATAAATTTAATGTAGATTTATCTTTATTTAATACTGAAATTTCGGAAAACAAAATATATATTTTAGATAAAAATTTTAAAACTATTCCAATTAATACTTTTCGGTGAAATCTATGTTTCTGGTATTTTAAAATCTAATGCCAAATATGATGCCGACTTGCTTTTTGATAACCCTTTTGGAGAAGGTAAAATCTATAAAACAAATCATATTGGTATGTGGACTTTTGATGGTAATATACATATCTTAAAAAAAGATGCAAGCCAAATTGAACTTCTAGAGAAAGAAGCAATTGCTAAGGCTAAATCTTTAACAAAAGAAATTATTAAGCCTCAAATTTCTATACCTGAAATAAAAAATGAAACTACACCTAAAGTAAATGTATCTTCTTTAAATGAACATTTTGATGTTACAAAAGAAGATGATATTTTTATAAAAACATATGATTACACCAAAGTAAATGATGTTTTATCAAGAAATTCTCTAGAGAATTTTAAAACTATATCTCATGTTAATGTTCGGAAATATATTATTAATTGGTGGAACTAGCTTTTTGGGCTCTCACATTGCCTATGAGTTTTTAACTCAAAATAAAGGTAATATATATTTCCTAGTCAGAATAAAAGACAATGTTCCTGGAAGATATAGACTTTTACAAACTCTTAGATTTTATTTTGGAGATAAGTTTGTAAATAAAAATGAGGATAGAATTAAAACTATAACAGGAGATATTACTCAAAATGCTAATTTAAGTCTTTCTAAAAAGGATTTAAGCGAAGTACTAAAAAATATTAGTACTGTTATAAGCTGTATTTCTATTGGTAAAGCTTCTTCAAATGTAAATAATTTTAAGAATTTAAATATTTTTGGAACAGAAAATATTATAAATCTTTGTAAAAGATATGGAAAAAGACTCGTTTATATCTCTACTGTTAATGTTTCAGGTAACCTAAGAAAACATGAGCTTGGTTTTAGTAATTTAACTAAAAAAATATTTGCAGAAAATAATTTATACATAGGTCAAGATTTGAAATCTGAATATGAAATAACAAAGTTTAAATCTGAAGTTAAAGTTTTAGATGCAATTTATGATGGGTTAGATGCGCAAATCCTAAGAACTTGCAATATTTCAAATAGATATTCTGATGGTTCTTCTTGTTATAACATTAAAGCTAATGATTTTGCGCAAAAACTTAAAGCATATATAGACATTGGTGCATTTCCAAAAAGCATTTTAAACTGTAGCTTTGAAATAACTCCAGTTGATTTTGCAGCTGCTGCAATAGTTAATATATTAAATCATTCTTCAGACTGTAATGTATTTCATATAATGGAGCCAAAAAAGATACCTGTGTCTTTATTTAAAGAAACTCTTATAGAAGCTGGTATAAATATAACACCTCTTTCTGATAGGCTAATGACAGATGTAACTTTAGGTATTTTATCTGATGACGAAAGAAAACATATTGTATCTGCTATTTTAGAAGATTTAGATAGTAACAAGAAAATTACATATAATTCATCGGTAAACTTAAATTGGAGCTTTACTGAAAATTATTTGAAAAATTGCGGTTTCCGCTTCAAAAAACTTGACAAAAGCTATACTTTAAAGTCATTAAACTACTTTAAAAAGATTGGATTTATAGAAGTCTAATACTTAAACTTGAGGTAGAAAAATAATTTTATAAGATTTTTTAATTAAATAGTTTAGGGGGCAAAAAAATGAACTATTATGATTTAACAAATCCACAAAAGTCAATATGGTCAATGGAACAGTATTATAAAGATACAAATATAAATAATATTTGTGGTCTTTTAACAATAAATAAAAAAGTTGATTTCGATATTTTAAATAAATCTATAAATATATTTGTTCAAAACAATAAAAGTTTTGGAATTAATTTTAAAGAAGAAAATGGAAAGTTATATCAATTTTTCGTTAATCAAGAAGAAATAGATTATGAAATAGTAAAGCTAAGAGACTATTTAGATGCTAAAAATCTTGCAAAAGAAGTTTCTAAATATGTTTTTAATATTTATGATAAAAAGCTTTATAAATTTATAATATATGAACTAGAAAATGGACATGGTGGATTTATTACACTTACTCACCACATTATTTCTGATGCTGCAACTATTGCATTAATGGGAACAGAAGTTATAGACATTTATAAAAAGCTATTAAAAAATGAGAATATAGACGCAAAAGATTATTCTTATGAAGAATATATACAAAGTGAGAAAGAATATCTTAATAGTTCAAAATTTGAAACAGATAAAAAGTATTGGAATGAATTATATTCTACTGTCCCAGAAGTTGCATCCGTGCCTAGCACCTCTTTTAATAATTCTATGGTTCTAACAGGAAAATCAAAAAGAAAAGAATTTATTATAGAAGAAGAATTATTAAATAAGATAGCAGATTTTTGCAAAGAAAATAAAGTATCAAATTTTAATTTCTTTATGTCTATATATGCAATTTATTTAAGTAGAGTATCAAATTTAAAAGATTTTGTAATTGGAACACCTATATTAAATAGAACTAATTTTGTAGAAAAGCATACTACTGGTATGTTTATTAATACAGCACCTTTACGTATTTGTTTGGATGATAATTTAGATTTTAAATCATTTGTAAAAAAAATCTGCCAGTCTTCTTTTGATTTATTAAGACACCAAAAATATCCATATGAGTTACTTTTAAAAAATCTAAGAAACAAAGAAAGTGGCCTTCCTGCTTTATTTGACGTAATTTTATCTTATCAAATAACTAAGGCAAACGATGGCAATTCGGAAGTTCCTTATGAAGTTGAATGGGTTCCAACATCTACAATTTCAAATGGAATTGATATACATTTACATGACAATAACAATAATAACACTTTAAATGTAGCATATGATTATCAAACCCAAAAGTATAAAGAAGAAGATATAGATAATATGCATAATCGTGTTTTGCATATTATTAAGCAAGTTTTAGAAAATACTGATATCTTAGAGCAAGATATAGAAATCGTTACACATGAAGAAAAAAATCAGATTTTGTATGAATTTAATAACACAAGAACTATTTATCCAAAGCACAAAACTATTATTCAATTATTCGAAGAACAAGTAGAAAAAAATCCTGATAATATTGCAGTTGTTTTTGATGATAAAAAGCTTACATATAAAGAATTAAATGAAAAGGCAAATTCTTTAGCATTATATCTACAAAATAAAGATGTATCTCTAGGAAATGTTGTGTGCATGCTTTTTGATAAATCTCTAGAAATGGTTGTATCTATTCTTGCAACACTAAAGCTTGGAGCATGCTACCTTCCAATTGATATTGGCTACCCAGAAGATAGAATTGATTATATTATTAAAGATTCTAATGCTAAAATTGTTCTTACTACAAAAACGGTTTTTCTAAATTTATCTTCAGATATTAATTGTCTATGTGTAGATTTAGACAATATAAATATTTATAATACAGCAAGAACTTTTGCTTCTATAAACAATACTTCTTGTGAAGATATTGCTTATATTATGTATACATCAGGCTCTACTGGAAGACCTAAAGGAGTTATGGTAAAAAACATTAATGTAGTAAGACTTGTAAAAAACACAAATTTTATAAATTTTTCTCAGTCTGAAAGAATATTGCAAACTGGTTCTATTGTTTTTGATGCTTGCACTTTTGAAATATGGGGTGCACTATTAAATGGATTTGAACTATATATTATTAAAAAAGAGGAATTACTAGATTCTTCTCTTCTTTGTGACTATTTATTAAAAAATAAGATTTCAATATTATGGCTTACTTCTCCTCTATTTAATAAATTGTGTGAAGATAACCCTAATATATTTAGCAGCATTAAATATTTACTTACTGGAGGCGATATATTATCTCCTAAGCATATAAATTTAGCAAGAGCTAAAAACCCTAACCTAACAATTATTAATGGTTATGGACCTACTGAAAATACTACTTTTTCTACTTGTTTTACTATTAATAACACTTTTAAAAATACTATACCTATCGGCTCTCCTATTGCCAATTCCACAGCTTATATTGTATCTACTAATGGTTCTCTTTTGCCTGTTGGTATTTCTGGAGAATTATGGGTCGGCGGAGATGGTGTATCTGCTGGTTATTTGAATAACCCTGAATTAACAAATGAAAAGTTTATAGAAAATCCATTTGGAGATGGCATAATATACAAAACTGGAGATTTAGCAAAATGGTTACCAGATGGGAATATAGAATTTATTGGAAGAATAGATAATCAAGTTAAAATTAGAGGTTTTCGTGTAGAACTAAGTGAAATTAATAATATTCTTTCACATTTCCCTAATATTAGAGAATGTGCAACCATTGTATCTGAGACTCAAGGTAAAAAAAGCATTTCTTCTTATTTTGTTGCAAATAATAATGTAGCTATTTCTAAAGAGGAAATAAAAAGTTATCTTAAAGAATCACTTCCTTCTTATATGATACCTACATATTTTTGTCAGTTAGATAAGTTGCCTCTAAATATTAATGGAAAAATTGACAAATCGAAGTTACCTGAGCCTAGTATTGATGCTAAAGAAGATATAGTAAAGCCTAAAAATCAAATCGAAAAGGATTTATTAAGTATATTTAAAACTGTGCTTAACTTAGAATCTATTAGCACAACAGATAGTTTCTTCGAATTAGGTGGAGATTCACTACTTGCCATTAATTTGACTTTTCAAATTCATGAAAAGCTAAATACAAAAATTAATATTCAAACATTATTTGAAAACCCCAGTATTGCTCAGCTTGCCACATTAATAAGTGACGAAACAGGTAATTTAGATGTAGATGATAAAATATCTAAATGTGAAACTAAAGAGTTTTATAATATCTCTTCTGCGCAAAGAAGAATTTATTATTCATGCAAGATGGCTGGAGAAGAATCTACTTTATACAACATGCCTGGTATAATAACATTTGATAAAAAGCCAGATTTAGAGAATTTAAATGAGTGCTTTAAAATATTAATACAAAGACACTCTAGTCTTCGTACATATTTTGAAGTAAATGGTGAAGAGGTTTACCAAAAAATAGAGCCTCACTTTGATTTTAAAATAGAAAAATTACTTACGGAAGGTCAAAGTACAGACGAAATTATTAAAAGTTTTGTTAAGCCATTTGACTTATCTAAACTTCCATTATTTAGAATAGCTTTTACTAAGAATGAAGATAAGTATCTGCTTTTATTTGATATGCATCACATTATTTGCGATGGTAGCTCTCTTGCACTATTTGCAAATGAGTTATCTGCTCTTTATAATGGAAAAACTTTAGATAAATTAGATTTTGATTATATTGACTATGCTGAATGGGAATTTAACAATATTAAAAATAATAGTTTGAAAGAAAGTAAAGAGTTTTGGCTAAATGAGTTTAAAAATGCAATTCCTGTATTAGATTTTCCTACTGATTTTGTAAGGCCAAGTGTTCAATCTTTTGACGGTGCAAAAATTTATAAAACAATAAGCGAAAAACTTGTAAGTAGTCTTAAAAGTCTTTCAAAAGAGCTTAATGTATCTATCTTTATGCTTCTTCTTTCTAGTTATTATGTACTACTTTCAAAATACTCAAATGCTAAGGATGTTGTAGTTGGTACACCTGTAATTGGTAGAGATAGGAAAGAATTTTCAGATATAATGGGTATGTTCGTAAATACTCTTCCTCTTAAAACTCATATTGATGATAATATGTCTTTTAAAGATTTTTTAGATACTGTAAAATCAACTTGTACCAAAGCAATTTCAAATGAAACTTACCCTTTTGATGAATTGGTTAAAGATTTAGACATTACAAGAGATATAAGTAGGTCTTCATTATTTGATACTATGTTTATATATCAAAATAATGGTATGCCTTCTGTAACTTTTGACAATATTAAAACAGATATTATTATGCCAGAAACTAATATTTCTAAATTTGACTTATCTTTAGAAGTTATTCCAAAAGATAACAGCGAATTTAGTTTAAATTTTGAATATTGTACTAATTTATTTAAAAAAGAAACTGTTGAAAGACTATCTTCTCATTTTATTAATATTTTAAACTTTATAGTTAATAATTATGAAGCAAAAATCAAAGATATAGAAATGCTATCATCAGAAGAAAAAAATAAAATTTTATGCGAATTTAATAATACAAAAATGTATTACCCTCAAGATAAAACTATATCAGAGTTATTTGAAGAACAAGTAGAAAAAACTCCAAATAATATAGCTGTTGTTTTTGAAGATAAAAGTCTTACATATAAAGAATTAAATGAAAAAGCAAATGCACTTGCTTTGTATTTAAGAAATAACAAAATAGGTAGAAATGATATTGTTTCGATTATGGTTAATCGCTCTTTAGAATTACTAGTTGCAATACTAGCTGTTTTAAAAAGTGGTGCTTGCTATATACCAATAGACCCTAACTATCCAAAAGATAGAACAGAATATATGTTAGAAAATAGCCACTGTAAATTACTTTTAACCTCCTCTTCTTTGTATGCATCAATTGATTTTGATAAAAAGATAGTTGTAGATTTTAGTGATAATTATTTTACAAATAATATTTCTAATTTACCAAATATAAACTTACCAGAAGATACTTCTTATATTATCTATACTTCTGGTTCTACTGGCAAGCCTAAAGGGGTAGTTCTTAAGCAAAAATCTTTAACAAATCTTGCGTATTTCTTAAATGATTATGTTTGCTTTTTGAAAGATAACAAATACATTGCTATGGCCTCTGTTACAACTGCAAGTTTTGATATTTTTATATTTGAAACTTTAATTGCCCTTCAAAGAGGTCTTAAAGTAGTTATTGCAAATGAAGAAGAGCAAAGATTACCAAGTAGGCTTAATACCTTCATTAAAAATAATGATATAAAAGCAATTCAGATGACACCATCAAGAATGAGGATATTTATAGATAATTTTACAGATTGTCCTAATCTTTCAAACTTAGATTATGTTGTTCTTGCAGGAGAACCTCTGCCAAATAATTTATTAAAAGATTTATTAAATTTAGGAATTAAAAAAGTATATAACGGATATGGTCCTTCTGAAACAACAGTATTTTCTAGCTTTACAGATGTTACTGATTATGAAGTAGTAAACATTCGGAAGACCTCTTGCTAATACTAAAATGTATATTTTAAATGAAAATTTACAACCTGTTCCTGTTGGTATGCGTGGAGAATTATATATTGCAGGAGATGGAGTTGGCAAAGGCTATTTAAATAATGAAAAAATTACAAAAGAAAGATTTGTAGAAAATCCATTTGAAGAAGGAACTCTTATGTACAAAACAGGCGATGTTTGTAAGTTCCTTGATAATGGTGAACTTTCTTATATTGAAAGAATTGATAATCAAGTTAAAATTAGAGGTTTACGTATAGAATTAGAAGAAATTGAGGCAAAACTTCTTGAAATACCTTCTATAAAAAAAGCAAAAGTAATTAAACAAAGCATAAAAAATAGAGATTTTATTTCTGCTTACTATGTTACAGATTCTGCCATAGATATTGCAGATTTAAGAAAAACTTTAGCAGCTTCTTTGCCAAATTATATGGTACCTTCATATTTTACACATTTAGAGGATTTTCCTTATACTCCAAATGGTAAAATTGATAAAAATGCACTTCCGCTTCCAAATAGCCTTGCTAATTCAGATAACGCACAATATATTAGTCCAAAAGATAATGTAGAAATAGAACTAGAAAATATATTAAAGAAATTATTAAATATTCCTCGTATTAGTATGTCTGACAATTTCTATAACTTAGGAGGAGACTCTCTTACGACAATTGCTTTATGTGCTAATGTAAGACAAAAGCTAAATGTAGAACTATCTTTTAGAGATGTAATGCAAAACCCTATTATAGGCAATTTAGCATCTGTTATTAAATGTAATCCAAATGAAACAGTTAAAGTTTCTCCTATTAAAAAATGTGAAAAGCAAGACTTCTACCCTACTTCTTCTGCACAAAAAAGAATGTATCTTGCAAGCAAAATGGATGACAACTCTACTCTTTACAATATTACTGGCGGTGTATTGTTGGATTCTATGTTAGATACTTCAAAACTTCAAGAGGCTATAAATACTGTTACTTCAAGGCATGATACTTTACGTACTCATTTTGAGATTATAAACCGGACAAATTGTGCAAAAAATATCTGACAATTTTAATATAAATATTGACATACAAGATGTTAACACAAATGAGCCTCAAGAATTATTTTACATATACAAATCTATATTTAACTTAAGCAAAAAGCCTCTACTTAATATAAGTTTATTTAAGCTTCCAAATGGTAAATCTCTTCTTATGTTAGATGTTCATCATATAATCTTCGATGGAGCTTCTTTAAACAATTTTATACAAGAATTATCTGATATTTATAACAAAAAAGCTCTTCCTGATATTGATATTTCGTATAAAGACTTTGCAATTTGGGAAAATCAAAATTTAGAAAATGATATTTTTAAGGATAGTAAGGAATTTTGGATTGAGCAATTACAAGGAGACCTTCCTGTTTTAAATTTAAGCACTAATTCTAGGCCAGCTAAGAAAAGTTATGATGGAAATACATATATTACATCTATTGGAGAAGCTCTTAAAAATAAAATATATGACTTTTCAAAATCTCATAATATTACTCCTTACATGTTAATGCTTAGCTGCTATTATATTTTATTACATAAGTATTCAGAGCAAGAAGATATTATTATTGGAACTCCTTCTTCTGGAAGAATTTATAAAGAATTAGAACCATTAATTCGGTATGTTTGTAAATAGCATTCCTTTAAGAAATCGTGTTGACCCAAATGCAAAATTTGTAGACTTTTTGGAAAATATAAAGAGCTCTTGTAGCAATGCTTTTGCACATCAAGATTATCCTTTTGATGAATTAGTAAGTAGTTTAAAGAAACCAAAAGACGCAAGTAGAGCTCCTATATTTGATACTATGTTTATATATCAAAATAATGGATTTAAAGATTTTGATTTTGGAGGAATAAATGCTAAGTATGTTTCACCTATAAGTCATTCTTCTAAATTCGATATATCTTTAGAAGTACTTCCTTTAGATGATAATTTGACTTTATCTTTTGAATATTGTACTAAATTATTTGATGAAATTTTTACTAGCAATTTTGCTAAGCATTATGAAAATATTTTGAAAATTGTATTAGATAACCCTGATATTCCAATTTCAAATATTAAATTTAATGGAAATGATGAAAAAGTTTTATATAAGTTTAATAAAATAAATTTAGATGATGACAAAAATCAAATATTTGAAAAAAATATAGATAATCCACACTTTGTTTTTAATGAAAATACTGATATTAAAATGAAGTCTAATTTTGATTTAGTTGAAGAAAATGATGATTATAATAAATCTACTACAAACGCATTTTCTAGTTTTACAAATTCGACTAATTATGATAAAATAATTTTGGAAAATCCAAATTATATAGCACCTAGAAACAATATAGAAACTCAAGTAGCAAGTGCTTTTAAAGGTCTTCTATCTGTTCCAAATGTTGGAATTGATGATAACTTCTTTGAACTTGGTGGAGATTCTTTAGTTGCAATTAATTTGCAAATAGAGCTTTTAAAATCGAACTTAAAACTTACATATGCAGATATATTTGAAAATCCTACTGTAAGAACTTTATCGAAAAAAATTTCTGATAGTAAAACTTCTTATGATAATTATATTGTTAAGGATGAATTTTCAAACTTTAGCAATATTCTACAAAGTGATACAATACTTCCAGATAATATAAACACTTATGAGCTAGGAAATATTATTCTTACTGGATCTACTGGATTTTTAGGTGCACATGTACTTGCAGACTTTCTAGAAAACGAAAGTGGAAAATGCTACTGCTTAATTAGACCTAATTTAAAATTAAATATTGAGCAAAAATTCAAAAAAAGTTTACACTTTTATTTTGGAGACAAATATGATAAGTACATTGGAAATAGAATTGTTCTTGTTATTTCTGATATTTCAAATGATAATATTGGAATAGAAGAACCCGATTTAGAAAATATTTTCAAAGATATAGACTGTGTAATAAATTGTGCAGCAAAGGTTTCACACTTTGGAAATTACTCTGATTTTGAAAAAACAAATGTCGTTGGTACAGAAAATTTACTTAAAATTTGTTTAAAATTTAGTAAACGTTTTTATCAGGTTTCTACAATTAGTGTTTCTGGTATTAGTACGCCTGTACAGCCTTTTGAAAAAGATGTAATTTTCAACGAAAATAGCTTTTATATCGGACAAAATATAGATAATGTTTATGTTAAAAGTAAATTTGAAGCAGAAAAACTTATATTAAAATATATATCAAATGGATTAGATGGCTATATTTTAAGAGTTGGAAATTTAATGAATCGTTATATAGACCGGTAAATTTCAACCAAATGTTAGTGAAAATGCATTTGTTAATATGCTTACTTCATTACTAAATGTTGGGTGTATACCAGATTATTTACTTGAAAGATATCTAGAGTTTACACCAATAGATAGCTGTGCAAATGCTATTATAAAACTTGCAAAACATCCAAGTAAAGAAAATAGAATTTTTCATTTATATGATTATAATCATGTTGATATTCGTGATTTTATAAATTTTGTTAATAATTATACTAAATTTGACATTGTATCTAGTAATCAATTTATTGAAAAAGTTAATTCTATGCTTAAACAAGATAATTCTGATAAATTACTTGCTGGAATATTAAGAGATTTTGATGTAAATCAAAAATTAACATTTGAAACAAAAATAAAAGTAAAATCAGACTTTTCAATTAAATATTTACAAAAGATTGGATTTGTATGGCCTAAAATTGACGAAAATTATTTAAGTAAATTTTTAGATTATTTTCATTTATTAGGATATATGAATTTTAAGGAGGAAAAATAATATGGAAACAATTGGGCTTGTTATAAGTTGTATTCTTTCTTTAGCAATGGCATTATATCTTTTGCGAGTAAAGAAAAAAACTCAACTTCAAACTGTATTTATTATAAACAGTATTTTGGTTTTTGGTTGGTGTGCATTGCTACTTGCTCAAAAATACTTTTGTGCTAACTTTGAAATATATCCAATAGTGTTTGAATGGTTTATATATATTTTTGCATGTCTACTTCCGGTTTCTATTTTATTTACTGGTATTATATTTGCTAATACCAAAATTGAATTTAAGAAAAAATACATCTTAATATTTATTATACCTATATTATCACTTATTATGTTGTGGACAAATAATTTACATCATCTATTCTATGTAAATTATTCTACAAACATAGGAGATACCATTTTTGGAATATATTTTAACTATGTACATAGCCCATATGGTTTAATGCTATATGCTATCGGTTTAGTATATTTAATAGTCTATTCTATTAAAAATTCTGGTATATTTTCAAAGCAAGCTATGCTACTTATTATAGGTGCTGCAATTCCTATTATAGTTAACTTTTTAGGCGTATTTCATATAGCTTCTATTAGTATATATCTAACTCCAATTTGCTTTACTATTACTATTTTACTATCTGCATTTGCCATATTAAAATTTGACTTTTTAAAGGTTACACCTATTGCACTTCAAAGAATAGTAGACCGTATTTCTGATGGATATGTTGTTGTAAATGAAGACCATATAATTACAGATTTTAATGAAACATTTTTAACAATGTTTTCTTTAAAACCTTCTGATATTAGAAATGTTAGTATTTTTGAGTGGAACAAGTATCTTCCTAATCTAGAAAATATTTTTCAAAGTATATCTATTAGTCCAAAGACAATTGTATTTGAGGCTGATATAAAAGAACTTGGAAAGCATTTTAATGTTGAAGTTTCTAGTATTGTAAATAAAAATGTATTTTTAGGAATTTTGCTATTATTTAAAGATGTAACTCAACACATAGAAGACTTAGAAATAATCAAATCTAATCAAGATATGTTAATAGAAAGGGAACGTTTTGCATCTCTTGGTCAGATGATAGGTGGTATTGCTCACAACTTAAAAACACCTATCATGTCTATTTCTGGAGCTGCCGAGGCTTTAGATGATTTAATTTCAGAATATGATACATCTATTGGAGACCCAGAAGTTACAAACGAAGACCACCATGAAATTGCAGAAGATATGCGTTCTTGGGTTGCAAAAGTTAGAACTCATACAGCATATATGTCTGAAATTATAACCGCAGTAAAAGGGCAGGCTATTTCTTCAAATGAGTCTACTGAAAAATTTACAATAGACGAACTTTTAAGTCGTGTATCTATTCTTATGAAGCATGATTTAAAGCATTCTTTAGTTGACCTTAATTTTGAACTTTCAGTTGATAAAGAGTTTTCGCTTTATGGAAATATTAATGCATTAGTCCAAGTTATAGATAATTTAATTTCAAATGCAATACAGTCATATGATGGAAAACCAGATAGTGTAATTGATTTTATTGTAGAAAAGCAAAATAATAATATTGTTTTTTCTATTAGAGACTATGGCTGTGGTATGAGCCATGAAGTTCAAGAAAAGTTATTTAAAGAAATGGTTACAACTAAAGGAAAAAACGGAACAGGATTAGGACTATTTATGTCTTATTCTAACATTAAAGCAAAATTTAACGGAAATATAACATTTACATCAAAACTTCGGAGAAGGCACAACTTTTTCAATTATATTACCTCTAGGATAATTTTCATTACTATAAAGCATTCTAGCAAAATAATTTTTTATACTAAGCCCATAGAAAGGATTAATCCTTTCTATGGGCTTAGTATATCTATGAAAGCATTTTGCAGATATAATATTATGTAGATAAGCTATATCTATGTGGGATGTATTTTATTGATGCACATATTTAGGTAAGATATAATTTAGAATAGATTATTTGTTACAAAAGAATGAAAGG
>CANSWM010000039.1 GCA_947650745.1 uncultured Clostridium sp.
AAGTAAAAAAAGAATTAACTTGGAAAGAGAAATTTATTGTAGCAATATTTAGAAAGATATTTGTAAAAGTGTGCAATGCAATAAGAATAAAGACAATAAATGAGTTTATAAAGTAAGTATTAATTGTTCATAAAAATATGTTGCCCAGTTGGAGCACCAATCGAGGCAAATGATTAATTATTAAGAAAAATTTACATAAAAATTTAGAGATGGGAGTTACATTTTGTAATTCCTATTTTTATCTAATAGAGAGTTTTTTGAATTTTCTGTTAGATAAAAATGCTAAATGCAGGTACTTTATATAATAAAAAGACTAACTTTCGTTAGTCTATCTTTAGTATTTTTCTAAAGAGTTTTCTAAGTAATCTAGTATTGGAATTACTTTTTTATTATTGCCTTGAAGACAGAAAAAAGTTTTGCCGGTCTTGTGTTTGATATATTTCAATATCAACTTTTCCAATACACTTACTATTTAGTATAGGCATTTTAAACCCTCCTTTTTTCTTTTGTACTGATTAAGTATACAAAAATCAAATAAATAAGTCAATTAAAGTAAAAAAAAGATAAAAAATATTCAAGGCTAATTTGTAAGTAACAATTCAGAGGTAAGACTAGAATGCTAAATTAGAATAATAGAGAAACGTAGGGGCGAGCAGTGCTCCAACGAATTTAATTATTTACCATTTTTAATTATAGAATATTCTCCGAAGAGCCATAGAAGAAATGCCTTCAAAGTCTGCAAACGCACAATGCGCGCCTCTGAATTGTTATTTATAAATTAATTTTTTATTTTTTCAATTGTATTTATTTCTTTCTTATGATATACTAAAAACTATATTACGGAGGAACAAAGAATGGGACTATTTAAGTATAAAACACATATAAGATATCAAGATATAAATGAAAATAATGAGCTGTCTGATAAAGGAATACTAAATATCTTATCAGAAGCAGCAGGAGTTCACTCGAAAAATATACGGATATAGTATAAATGAGATAGAAGAGACAGGATATTCATGGATGCTTTTATATTGGAAAATAGAAGCGAGCAAAAGACCACGTTGGAATACAGAGCTTACTATAAAAACATGGCCAAGAAAATTTGACAGAGTGTCATCATGGCGAGATTTTGAAGTATATGATGAAGCAGAAGAACTTATTATAAAAGCAACAACTCAGTGGGTTTTAATAGATACAAATAAGATGGGAATAGCAAAAATAACAGAAGAAATGGCAAACGAATACGGAATTGTAGAAAAATCAGTATTTAAAGAAGAACCTACTGGAAGATTGAAGCCAGAAGAAGATATGCAAAAAGTGTATGAATATACAGCCAAAAGAAGAGATATAGATTCAAATCATCATGTAAATAATGTAAACTACTTAGAATTTGCATATGATGCATTTCCAAAAGAATTAAATATAGATTTTAAAAATGTTGAAATATACTATAAAAAACAAATTAAACTTCGGAGAAACAGTATCTATCTTTTTCAAGAATGTGAATAATGTACATACAGTGTGCATAAAAAGTAAAGATGAAAAAGACATACATGCAGTATTAAAGTTCTTGTAAAAAATTAATATGATTTTAAGTTTCTAAAAATATAATTCTAAATAAAGGAGGTAAATTTCATGATTGAAATTAGATGGCATGGTAGAGGAGGACAAGGAGCAAAAACAGCTTCACTTCTACTTGCAGATGCAGCATTTAATACAGGTAGATATATTCAAGGATTTCCAGAATATGGACCTGAAAGAATGGGAGCTCCAATAACAGCATACAACAGAATAAGCAATAGCCAAATAACAATACATAGCAATATTTATGAGCCAGATTATGTAGTAGTTGTTGATGACACACTACTAGATAGCGTAAATGTTACAGCAGGACTAAAAGAGGAAGGAGCAATAGTTATTAATACAACAAAAGAGGCGGTAGAAATAAGAAGTAAGCTAAAAGAGTATAAAGGAGAAATATATACAGTAGACGCAAGAAAAATCTCAGAAATGACACTTGGAAAATATTTCCCAAATACACCAATGCTTGCAGCTATTGTTAAAGTGAGCAAAGTTATGACAGATGAGGAGCTTATTCGGAGACATGGAAGGGTCATTTAAGCATAAATTTGCTAAAAAACCAGAAGTAATAGAAGGAAATATGAATGCTTTAAAAATGGCTTTAAATGAAGTAAAAAAGATATAGGAGGATAAAAAATGGGAAAGATTACACCAAAATCATCTGCAGAAGAAATGACCATTGCTGGTAATATATATGAAGCTGGAAATTCTCTTGAATTTAAAACAGGAGACTGGAGGTCACAAAAACCAGTTTTCTTAAGCGAAAAATGTAAACAATGTGGACTATGTTTTCCAGTTTGTCCGGATGATGCAATACCAGTAAATAAAGAGCAAAAAAGAGAAGATTTTAATTATGATTATTGTAAAGGTTGCGGAGTATGTGCAAAAGTATGTCCTTTTGGAGCAATCGAAATGAAATAGAAGGAGGAAAAAAATATGTCAATAAGAGAACGTTTAAGTGGAAATGAAGCGGCAGCTATTGCAATGAGACAAATAAACCCAGATGTTGTTGCTGCATTTCCAATTACACCTTCTACTGAAATACCACAGTATTTTTCAACATTTGTAAGTAATGGAGCAGTTGATACAGAATTTGTTGCAGTAGAAAGTGAACATAGTGCAATGAGTGCATGTATAGGAGCAGAAGCAGCAGGAGCAAGAGCGATGACTGCAACATCTGCAAATGGTTTATCATTAATGTGGGAGATGATATATATTGCATCTAGTATGAGACTTCCAATTGTAATGTCACTTGTAAATAGGGCAGTATCAGGACCACTAAATATTCACAATGACCATTCAGATGCCTATCGGAGTAAGAGATAGTGGATGGATAATGTTATTTTCAGAAAATAACCAAGAAGCATATGATAATTTAATAATGGCACACAGAATAGCAGAACATAAAGATGTTTTATTACCACTAATGGTATGTCAAGACGGATTTATAACATCACATTCAATTGAAAACATCGAACTTATAGAAGATGAAAAAGCAAAAGAATTTATAGGAAAATATAAACCAGAACATTTTCTACTAAATGATAAAGAGCCTATGTCAATGGGACCACTTGATGTGCAACCTTATCTTTTTGAACATAAATATCAACAAGCAAATGCAATGAGGGCTGCAAAAAACGTTGTACTTGAAGTTTCAAAAGAATTTGAAAAGATGACTGGTAGAAAATATTCATTCTTTGAAGAATATAAAACAGAAGATGCAGATTTTGTAGTTGTATGTATGAACTCTACTGCTGGTACCACAAAATTTGTAGTAGATAATTTAAGAGAAAAAGGAATAAAAGCGGGACTTTTGAAAATAAGGATGTATAGGCCTTTTCCAGCAGAAGAAATTGCAAAAAGTTTATCTAAAGCAAAAGTAGTTGCAATACTAGATAAGGCAGACAGTGTAAATGGTGCAGGAGGAGCGTTATATACAGATGTTACATCAGCAATGTTTGCAAATGATGTACATGTAAAAGCTGTAAATTATGTCTATGGAATTGGCGGAAGAGATGTGCCAGCTTCTGATATAGAAAAAGTATATAATGATTTAATGGAAATAGAAAAAATAGGAAAAGTAGATAATCCATATAGATACTTTGGAGTAAGGAGGGATAAGTAATGGCATATAATGTAAAAGAGATAATAGCTGAGAAACCTTCAAGATTTTTGGCAGGACATAGAATGTGTGCAGGTTGTGGAGCTCCACCAGTTGCACGTATGGTACTAAGGGCATTAAAACCAGAAGATAATGCAGTAATATGTGGCGCAACAGGTTGTATGGAGGTTTCTACATTTATGTACCCATATACATCTTGGTCAGATTCATTTATTCATACAGCATTTGAATGCGCAGGAGCAACTTTATCTGGAGTGGAAGCTGCATATAAATCTATGAAAGCTTCACGGAAAATTATCTGAAAATAAAGATACAAAGTTTATAGCTTTTGGAGGAGACGGAGGAACTTATGATATAGGTCTTCAAAGCTTATCAGGAGCTATGGAAAGAGGTCATGACATGGTATATGTATGCTATGATAATGGAGCATACATGAATACAGGTATACAACGTTCTTCTGCAACACCACATTTTGCAGATACAACAACATCACCTGCTGGAACAAAAATACCAGGAAAAATGCAGCCAAGAAAAGACCTAACAGAAGTAATTGCAAACCACCATATTCCATATGTAGCACAAAGTATAGCTACAGCAAATTTTAAAGATTTATATGAAAAATCAGAAAAAGCAATATACACAAAAGGCGCAGCATTTTTAAATGTACTAGCACCATGCCCAAGAGGATGGGGATATGCAACAGAAGATTTAATGAAAATAAATAAACTTGCAGTAGATACATGCTATTGGCCTTTATATGAAGTCGAAAATGGCAAATACAAGGTAAATTATAAACCAGCAAACAAGTTACCTATTGAAGAATTTTTAAAGCCTCAAAGAAGATTTAAACATTTATTCAAACCAGGAAATGAATGGATGATAGAACAGTTCCAAAAGGAACTAGATGAAAGATGGGAAGCTTTACTAAAACTTGAAGAAGTAACAAATAGGGAATGAAATATTTTGATATAAAGAGAGTTCATTTTTAGAACTCTCTTTATTGATTTAGAACTTGTTATTTCAAAAAAAATGTTATATAATAGCACAAAATAAAAGTATGAAAAAGAGGAAAAATTATGCCTGAATTTGTGCATCTACATGTCCACAGTGAATTTAGTTTATTAGACCGGAGCAAATAGAATAAAAGACCTACCAATTCGTGCAAAAGAGCTTGGAATGAAAGCAATTGCAATTACTGACCATGGGGTTATGTATGGCGTGATTGATTTTTATAAAGCATGCAAAAAAGAAGGAATAAAACCAATTATTGGATGTGAAGTATATGTTGCACCAAGAAGCAGGTTTGATAAAGATGGAGCAGTAGATAAAGAATATAATCACTTGATTTTACTTGCAAAAGATAATCAAGGTTATAAAAATTTAAGTAAGCTTGTATCTATTGGGTTTACCCAAGGGTACTATTATAAACCACGTATTGATTTAGAAGTTTTAGAGAAATATCATGAAGGATTAATTGCACTTAGCGCATGTCTTGCAGGTTCTGTAAATAGAGCTATTTTAGATGGAAACATGGAAAAAGCTGAGGCAAATGCAAGTTGGTTTAAAAAAGTATTCAAAGATGATTATTATCTAGAACTTCAGAATAATGGAATAAAAGAGCAAGTGCTTGCAAATCAAAAACTAATAGAAATTGGTAGAAAACTAAATATTCCACTAGTTGCAACAAACGATGCACATTACTTAAAAAAAGAAGATAGCTATAATCATGAAGTGCTTCTATGCATACAAACAGGTAAAAAGATGTCTGATGAAGATAGAATGAGATTTGAGACAGACGAGTTATACATAAAAAGCCCAGAAGAAATGGCTGATTATTTTTCGAATATCCCAGAAGTTATAGAAAATACTGTAAAAATTGCAGATAAATGCAATGTAGAATTTGAATTTGGTCATACTATTCTTCCAAATTATGATGTACCAGAAGGATATGAAACACACTATGATTATTTAAGAAGACTTTGCGTGGACGGAATAAAAAATAGGTATGGAGAAAATCCATCTAAAGAAGTAATAGATAGAATGGAATATGAAATATCAGTAATACAAAAAATGGGATATGTAGATTATTTCTTAATTGTTTGGGATTTTATTCATTATGCAAAATCAAATAATATACCAGTAGGACCTGGACGTGGCTCTGGAGCAGGTTCTATTGTTGCTTATGCAATAGAAATTACAGATATAGATCCAATAAAATATAACTTACTTTTTGAAAGATTTTTAAACCCAGAAAGAATTAGTATGCCTGATTTTGACGTGGATTTTTGCTATGAGAAAAGACAAGATGTAATTGACTATGTAAGCCGTAAATATGGGCATGACCACGTTTCACAGATTATTACATTTGGAACTATGTCTGCAAGAATGGTAATAAGAGATGTAGGTAGAGTTTTAGATTATCCATATTCTGAGACAGACAAGCTTGCAAAAATGATACCAAATGAGATACATATAACAATAAAAAAAGCAATGGACCAAAATAGAGAGCTAAGAGAAATTTATGAAACAGATGAAACGGTAAGAAATATTTTAAATATTTCGATGGCACTAGAAGGAATGCCAAGACAGGCTTCAACACATGCATGTCGGAATTGTTATAACAAAAGACCCAGTAGACACATATGTGCCTTTATATGTAAGGGATGAAAGTATTTCTACACAATATATAATGACAACATTAGAAGAATTGGGGCTTTTAAAAATGGACTTTCTTGGACTTCGTACCCTAACAGTAATTTCAGATGCAATTAAACTTGTAAAAGAATCACAAGGAATAGATGTAAAATTTGATAAAGAAATGAAAGATAAGGCAGCATATAAACTTTGGGCAGATGGAAAAACTGTGCGGAATATTCCAATTTGAAAGCGCTGGAATTACAAAGTTTATGAAAGAGCTAAAACCAGATAGCTTAGAAGATATAATAGCAGGGGTTTCACTATATAGACCTCGGACCAATGGACCAAATACCAAGATATATACAAAATAAGCTAAATCCAGAGCATGAAGAGTACACACATCCTGCATTAAAACCTATATTAAATGTAACTTATGGATGTATGGTTTATCAAGAACAAGTAATGCAAATAGTAAGAGATTTAGCACGGATATTCGCTGCGGAAGAGCAGATTTGGTAAGACGTGCAATGGGTAAAAAGAAACTTGATGTTATGGCAAAAGAAAGAGAAATTTTTATTCATGGTGAATTGGATGAAAATGGTAATGTTATTGTACCAGGTTGTGTAAGAAATGGAATTGATGAAGCTTCTGCAAATAAAATATTTGATGAAATGGCAGAATTTGCAAAGTATGCGTTTAATAAATCACATGCGGCAGCATATGCTGTTGTTGCATATAGAACAGCATATATAAAAGCACATTATCCAGAAGCACTTATGGCAGCTACATTAAATAGTTTCTTAGGAAACTTAGACAAAGTGCCAATGTATATAGATGAGTGTAAAGATTTACATATAGAAATTTTAAAACCAGATATAAATAAAAGTTATTCTAAATTTACAATAGATAATCGGAAAAATTAGATTTGGTCTTGGAAGCATAAAAAATGTTGGGTTTCAAGTAATAGATAGCATAGTACAAGAAAGAGAAAAAAATGGAGAATATAAAAGTTTTACAGATTTTTGTGAAAGAGTGCAAGAATATAGCGTCAACAAAAAATGTATAGAAAGTCTTATAAAATCAGGAGCATTTGATGGGTTTGAACAAACAAGAAAAACACTTATAGAGTCATTTGAAGAAATAATAGATACAATACAAGATGGAGTAAGAAAAGCATACACAGGTCAAGTTAGTATGTTTGATTTAAATGAAAACAAAGAAGAAAATGAAAAACACAAATATGTTTTTAAAATATGTGAAGAATATACAGATAAAGAGCTGTTATCTATGGAAAAAGAAATGCTTGGAATATATATATCAGGGCATCCTCTTGAAAAATTAAAAAATGAAATACATAGCAAAACAAATATCGATACAATAAAAATGAAAGAAATTACAGAATCTAGTGAAAATCAAGAACGAATAGAATATAAAGATGGACAAATTGTAAAATATGCAGGAATAGTAACAAGTGTTAAGAAAAAGTATACAAAAAGTAATAAACTTATGGCATTTGTAACAGTTGAAGACTTATATGGAGCAGCAGAAATAATTGTATTTGAAAATTGCTATATAGGGTCGCAAGACAAATTAATAGAAGAAAACATAATATTAATTACAGGAAAACTTAGCATAAGAGAAGAAGAAGCCCCATCTATTATTGCAATAAACATAGAAAATTTAGCAGAAAAAAAAGAAAAAAAGCTTGAGCTAGATATAAGAGGAATAGATGAAGATAAAAAAGACGCATTAAGAGGTGCAATAAGATTTTTTATGGGAGATAGAAACAACATAAAGGTAGAAATAATAGATGAAGAAGGAACAAAACCATGTGGCGCAATATTTATAAATAAAGATACAGTAGAACAATTTGAAGAAATACTTCGGAAAAGATAAAGTAAGAATATAAAAAAGTAAACAAGATTATCTAAAAAACAGATAATCTTGTATTACTTCTAGCTTCTAACCGCTAATTTCTAACTTCTAGACTAACATCCGCAGTTGTTACCAAAACCATTACCGCAGCAGCAGAATATTAATACGAATAATATTATAATCCAGCAGCAGTCACCACCGAATCCTCCGCAGTTACCACCACAACATCTATTCTCAGGCATATATTTCCCCTCCTTTCAAAGCAGAACTTCAAAAATGTTTTTTGGAAAGTTCTTATTTTAAGTATTAGTTATTGCAACAACATCTGTTGCCGCAACCACAGCAGAAAAGTAGTAAGAACAAAATAATAAACCATAGAAATTCACTATTGTTACCACAGCAATTACTCATTTTGAAAACCTCCCTATTTAAAAATCTAAGATTTTGTTCATTTGTTTATGATATATATTATTCTAATTTGAAAAAATGGTTACAGATAAAATTTAAATAGTATTGAAAAACAAAAACATAAGTGATAAAATAAAATAGTCAAAAAATATTTATAAAAAGGAAAAAAGAATATGGAACTAAAGATGAAATACAATTACAGCTATTTTATATACCCATATGTAATTAAAGAAAAGAACTATAATAAGTACATACAAAAATTGTTAGAAAATAGCAAATGTAAATTAAAATCATTTGAAAGAAGAAGAGAAAGCAGTATATATAGCTATTTTTTGCCAAGTATTAGAAAATATATTTTTAAAAGTTTTGATTTTGCTGAAAATGATGGGAATCCATCTTACTCGGCTTATGATAATTTAAGGAATAATATGTTTAAAGCTAGTCCTTGCACAATATTTGAATATAATCTCGGAAAGAATGTTCAAGCTAAAATAGGAAATAGTGATAATATATTTTTCAATATAGAAAAGATGGAGATTATATGCTTTAAAACAGGAATTTGTTTTATAAGTATTAAGACAAATATTGAAGATACTGATAATTTTAAAGACCTTTTAAATTTTAATGTTAAATTTAGAAGTATAAATTCAGAAGTAAATGAAAGTGATATTTATAGTAATATAAGAATTCAAACAAGTGCATTAGAAGATACAAAAAAACTTTCAAAAATAATAAAAGAAATTACAGGAAGTATGGAAGAGGCAAAGAAAATAGATGTAGATGTAAATAGATTTTTAATATATTCTTATGTATGTATAGATAGAGAACATTGGAATGAAAATGTGCCGTTTTCAGGAATAGAAAAAGAATTTAATAAGTTTGCAAATGTGTTAGATAGTGAAAATAATTCTAATTTAGAAAATGAGAAACTAAAAATTGCAAGTCTTGGAAATTACATAAAAGTTGGAATTAGTAAAGCTGGAATGACTTTTATGGCTTCTAGTGCAAAAACAGTAAATTATACGAAAATGCCTTTTGAATATGAAAGTGAATATTTTTATACATATGTATTTACGTTATATCAAAAATTTTACTTATCTAAGATTATGAATGATTTTTCTGAACATATAAAAGTTCCAAGGGCAATAAAGGAGTTTATGGAATTTACGAATGAGATTTGGGTACATGAACTTACAAATAATGAAAATGGTAGTTTAATATTTGAAAATGCAAAAGAGGCCTTGAGCTTAAATAAAGCTTATCAGCTTGCAAAGGAACAGTATGATTTAGCCTATAAAAATTTTAAGATGAAAAATAGTGAGATGTTAAATAAAATTATATTAATTTTACTTGCAATTTCTATAATAACAAATATAGTAAATTTTGTAAGAATAGCTGCTATTAAAGGATAGATTAGTAAATTATATAAAGGATGTTTTTAATAATGATAGTTACTTGTGGTACAGATATAATTGAAATAGATAGAATAAAGAATTTAATAGAAGATACTAAAGATAAGGCTTTAAATAAGATTTATACAGAGGATGAAAAGAAATATTGTGAGAGTAAAGGCAATGTAAAATATCAACATTATGCAGCAAGATTTGCTGCAAAAGAGGCTATTTTTAAGGCAATATCTAATAAATTATCTAATAAATTTGAAATGTCTTGGCAAGATGTAGAAATATTAAATGATGAAAATGGAAGGCCAACTGTAAATTTTTTAAATAGTAAAATAGAAGATATTGAAAATATTGAAATTAGCTTATCTCATTGCAAAAGCTATGCTGTTGCAACGGTGGTCGCAACATGGAGGAAATGATTATGAAGTTATTTGATACGCATTCACATTATAATGATGAGAAGTTTGATGAAGATAGAGATGAGATAATTAAATTAATTTATGAAGCGGGAGTAAAAAATACTGTTGTAGTTGGAGATAATATAGAAAATTCAAAAAAAGTAGTAGAAATTGCAAAAAAGTATAATTTTATTTATGCTGCCGTGCGGAATTCATCCATGTGAAATCAAAAAGACAAAAGAGGAGATAGATAAAAGTATAGAGGAAATAAGAAATATAGCAAAAGAAGAAAAGATAGTTGCAATTGGCGAAATTCGGGCTTGATTATTATTGGGAAAAGGAGACTAAAGAGCTTCAAAATTATGCTTTTATAGAACAAATAAAGCTTGCAAATAGTTTAGATTTTCCAATTATAATACATTCAAGAGATGCTATTATGGATACAATAGAAATATTAAAAGGAGAGATTAAGCCAGTAAAAAAAGGAATTTTGCATTGTTGCCAACTAAATAAAGATTTAGTAAAAGCAGCTTTAGAAGAAGGCTTTTATATATCATTTGCAGGGGCTATAACGTTTAAGAATTCAAAAAATGCAGATGAAATAATAGTAATGGTACCAGATGATAGAATCTTAATAGAAACGGATTCACCATATTTAAGCCCAGAACCTAATAGGGGAAAGAGGAATGATTCAAGAAATGTAAAGTATATTGCAGAAAAAATTGCAAGTGTCAAGGGAAAATCTTTAGAAGAGATAGCTAAAATAACATATGAAAATGCAGAAAAGATATATAATCTAAAATAAAGTAAGAGCCTCGTATTCAAACTGAAGATACGAGGCTCTCGTGCTGTACCATTGCCTTGAACTAATTGTGTTTATCCGATTATTGCCCAAAATGTTTCGAATATTTTTTCGAGTATGGCTATTAATAAATCAATGAGTCGATACATCGAGGGCAGTTGCTCCCGCAGCTCAGGTGCAAAATGTGCTAATACTACAAAGATGACTGCGGACCAGAATAGCTTTGAGATTACACGCACACACCGGGTTATATACCGAGAGATAGTAGAGAGTGTGCGCTTATAAATTTTAGTGCCCGCCTTTGTTGAAGTATTTTTTGGTGATTTGGTGGACGGTGTGAAGTGTGCTACTGCTTTGGAGTTTTCTAAAATAGGACTTTTGTTCATTGTGGCCATGGCAGGAGTACCTGCGATTGATGCAAGAAAATTTTTGATACGGCTGATAATATTCATAAAGTAGTCCTCCTTAAAATTTATAGGTGTAGTTCACCTATATGTGGTAAAAAAATGGTATTACTAATAATATTATAGCATATTTTACATAATATCGCAGACTGATAATAAAAATATCCCTTCTTATTATTGCTATATAATAAAAAGAGATATTTTATGATTAATATTATTAATTTATTATTTCAAATTTCTTAGAGCTTCAACTCTTGCTTCAGTACTTGGATGTGTGGACCATATATTAGATTTTGCTTTTTTATCTCTAAATGGTGATGCAATATACATATGGGCAGTAGATTTGTTTGCAGATTTAAGCTCGTTTGAGTCAGATGAAATTTTCTCTAATGCGGAAATAAGTCCATCTGGGTTTCTTGTATATTTTGCAGAGGTCGCATCTGCTAAGAATTCTCTTCTTCTTGAAACTGCAAGCTGCATAAGTTTTCCGAAAATTGGTGCTAAAATTAAGAATATAAGACCAATTAGCATAAGAATTCCATTTCCGCTATCATTATCACTTTTTGAATTTCCTCTTCCTCTATACCAAAATGTTCTTGTGAACATATCAGAGAGCATTACTATAAAACCTACCATTACTGTAACAACAGCAGAAAGTCTTATATCATAGTTTGCAATATGTGCAAGTTCATGCCCGAATTACTCCTTCTAGTTCATAATAGTCTAGTTTTTCAAGTAGACCTGTTGTAACACAGATTACGGAGTGCTGTGGGTCTCGTCCTGTTGCAAATGCGTTAGGTTGCATGTCTTCTACAACATATAATTTGGGGGTTGTTCCAATTCCAGAACTTATAACTAGTGCGTCTAAAATGTTTACTAGTTTTTGATTTTCTTCGTGTGTTGCAGGTCTTGCTTTTGACATTGCTAAGACGATTTTGTCACTATTATAGTAAGAAGCAAAGGCTGTTCCAATTGAGAATATAAGTGCAATTATTATTGATACAATTCCTAAATCGAATGCCATGCATATATAATATATAATTAATGTGATAACGACTATAAAAATTGATACTATAAATCCTGTTTTTATTTTGTTAGAACGTATATCTTCATACATATTAATCAGAGTCCTTCCTAAGAAAAAATATGGGGAATGATAATATTTTTTATTATCAACCCCAAAAATTTTATTTATTAAAATCTACTTTAACATTTTTTCTAGCTTCTTCATTGTCTACTTCAAATAATGTTTGTGATTTGAATCCGAACATTGAAGCTATGATGTTTGTAGGGAATAATGAAAGTGCAGTGTTGTACATTGTTACACTATCATTGTAGAATTGTCTTGAGTAAGAGATTTTATTTTCTGTATTTCTAAGTTCTTCTTGTAATTCTGAAAAGTTTTGGCTTGCTTTTAGGTCTGGGTAATTTTCAGAAACTGCCATAATTGTTTTTAGCGCTCCTGAAAGTTCACTGTCAAGTTCTGCTTTTTCTTTTACTGAGCTTGCACCAGCCCAAGCTGTTCTAAGTTCTGTAACTTTTGTAAGAACTCCTTCTTCGTGTGCCATGTAACCTTTAACTGTATCTACTAAATTTGGTATTAAATCAAATCTTCTTTGTAATTGAACGTCAATTTGACTCCAAGCGTTTTCTACTTTCATTTTTTTTCTAATTAAACCGTTATAGGCGGCAATTACCCAAAGGATAATTAAAACTATAACTGCTACTATTGCTATCCACATAAATATTTTCCTCCTTATTTACTATGATAACACAAAACAAAAAAACTTACAACTATATTTTAATTATACATTGCATAAACTTTTTGTGGGAAACACCACTTTTGATATTTACCCATACATT
>CANSWM010000040.1 GCA_947650745.1 uncultured Clostridium sp.
ACGGAGTAATGTGTTGTTATTACAATAATATGTGGTAGCCACATTGTCTGTAGCTATCATTTTCTATCTATATTATACATAGATTTTTAATAAAAGTCAAATGCTTTTTGAAATGAGAATAGTAATTCAATAGAGTATTAGTATTCCTAAAATAAAAATAGTAATTTGTAAAGGAGAATAGTATGTCGCAAATTATAGAAGTAATTGTAGAAAATAAAAATTATAAAATTGAATGGGCTTTATCAGAACATTTTGAGGAATTAAATGGAAAGAAGTTTATGCTTAATAAAATGGCAGCAGAACAAATTGAGATGATTAATAATTTATCAAATACCGCCAAAATATTGTTATCAGCAGTTGCAGGAGCAGTAATACAACATCTAATAGATAATAACTGTCAGATAGATAATATATTTGAAAATGGCTATTTTATTGTTAAAAATTGATTTATAAATTCAAATTGTACAACTAAAAATATTAACAATTATTCTAAGCCAATATAGTAATTGTCTTAAGGAATAATTTTAAAAATATGCTGTACAATAGCTGTACATTAAGGAATACAAAGTCTTGAATATAGCTATTTTACTGAACTTGTAGGTTCTTATGATTTGGTTTACGCCTCCAATAATCTGTACTTTTAAGCAATTATCATATAATAGCATATATTATTGCATAAAGGTACAAAATGCAGAAATACTCTTTTTGTAAGGGAGTATTTTTCGTTTTATAGGATAGACACCTATCATAGATTATCACAATTTAGTATAAAATTTGCTGTATAATTGCTGTACTTTGATGTAAGCAAATTCTTATAGTATAACTATTAATAAATTATTGTATATCTATATTATTATTTAATAGTATAGTAATAATCATAGGAAATGAAATAAGCGGAGTATGTTGCTACCTTTAACTTCTTATCCTCTACGACTTTTAGTTGTAAGACTGATATATGGAGGTGGTGCTATATGGTAGAATCAGCTTTAATAATAATTACTTACTTATTTATTTTATGGAATAGTAGGACTAGCTATCATAAACATTGTTTTGTTAGGCATCATTTGTTGGTTACTACATAAACAATAAAAATAACCATTCTGCTTTGCACGGTCGAATGGTTATTTACTATTTATCGGCAACCACGAAGTGGTTTTTATTTCCTCTAATGATATTAGAGGATTAAATTTAAAAAAGTCAAATAAAATATAAAAATTTGATTACACTCTGCTTATATGTTATTTTTTGTGTTATACTAGTTTTCATAGGAAATACCTCCGATTAGATAAATTTTTAGTATTTCCTATTTATTTTTTCATTCTTCTTGTGTCATATCTATTTTAAACCTATATTTTTATAAACTCCTTTTATATGTATAAATCTAATCTTCTTATATTTATATGTGTTGATGTCTCTTCCATATGAATCAAATGTATGAGAAGCAGTAAAAATTGTTTCTTTTTCTTTTGCTACTATTATTAATGAATGTGTAAATTTTTCATTGTCGAAAGATAATTGTACTATATCCCCTATTTGTACTTCACTTGCCTCACTTCCATATGGTCCTATCTCTTTGTTGTTTACTAAAAAATTATATAAAAATTCAACTCCTGTCCATGATGGCGATTTATCATTTGCATTTTTATAGTACCAACCATTAGTCTTTTTATAATTCATTGTTTTGCATCCTTCATATAAACATTGTGATACAAAATTTGTACAGTCTCCTCCTATTTTATCAAAGTTGTAATATTTAGGATTTCTTGTATATGCCCATTTATTTGCATATTGTATGGCTTTTTGCCTATCATACTTTTCAATTTGCATATATTTTCTCTCCTATTTCTAAATCTTGTAAATTGTTTTTAAAAAATTTAATTGATAATTCTTTAAAATAATCCCATACTTCTTTTTTTCTTATGCTGTTTCTTGCACATATATCTAATTTATATATTATTTCTTCTCCTATCATTACCTTTATTTCACCTATTTTATTTCCCTCATTTACTGGAGCTATTAGTGTTTTTTCTAAATTTGCAGTTACTTTTAAATCTTTTACATCATCTTTATTTACTGGATAATAGCTTATTTCGTTATCTATTAAGTCTAATTTTAAACTATTATCTATTCCTTTTACTATATTAAATTCTGAATTTTCTACTATTTCATCAAATTTTTCATGTACCATATATCCAATATCTATCATTTGATAATTTGCAAATGTATATTCTAGTATTTTTATACTATCTCTTGTTCTATCTTTTTTTGTATCTGCTCCAAGTACTACTGAAATTATATCCATATTTTCTCTTTTTGCCGCTGTTACTAGGCATCTATTTGCCCCATTTGTAAATCCGGTTTTTACTCCATATACTCCATTTAGATAACCTAGCAGTTCATTTGTATTACTTATAGTTTTATAGTTTTTATCTATTTTTACTAAATAGCTATTTGTTCCAACTATTTGTTTAAACTTTTCATTTTTTAATGCATAGTCTGCAATTTTTGCAAGTTCATATGCTGTTGTATAATGTTCTTCTTCATCTAATCCATGAGGTGTAACAAAATTAGTGTTTTCTAGCCCTAATTCTTTTGCTTTTTTGTTCATTAGGTTTGCAAATTCTTCTCTAGTTCCTGATACATACTCAGAAAGTGCTACTGCTGCATCATTTCCGTGAGCATAGCATTAATCCATATAATAAATCATTTACTGTTATTTCATCGTCTTTGTGAATACCTAATCTTGAGCCTCCTGTTCCTGCAGCTTTAGCTGAAATTTTTACATTTTGATTTAGGTCTTCTATTTCTTCTATTACTATAATTGCAGTCATTATTTTTGTAGTAGATGCCATTTTACATTTTTCATTTTCTTTTTTCCCATATAAGATTTTCCCAGAATTTCTATCATATACAACTGCATGTCTTGAATTTATATTTGGAATTTTTTCTACTTCTGCTCCGTACGCTTTTTAGAATTTCTTCTATTTGCGCCCAGTCAATATTATCATCCATGTCTTCTGCATATACTACAAATTGCAAGCTTATAATTGTTAAAAATATTATAAATGTTATAAATTTTTTAAAATACATATATAAAAACACCTCTATCACATATTTTATGTGATTTGAGGTGTTTTCATTCTTATAATTTAATTCATCGCATGTTTTCCACCGAGATACTCTCTTTAGTTTTTTTATTGCATTTGTGCTGATTTCTTGTGTTCCTCTTTTTTCTCTTTCTTTTCTTGACATTGGTAATCCTAGATTTTCTCTTTTTTTGTCAACAGTTGCATTTATTTCCATTTTCCAAAGTACTAATAGTTCCTTTTTTGCTTCTTTTATTTTATCTTGCTGTTCTTCTACTATTCTTTTTGAATTTATTAGTTTATATTGCAAACTGTTTATTTGTTCTTCATATGCTTTTAGTTCTGCACTATTTCCGTATTTTGCCATCATTTAAGTTTTGTATTACAGAAGCAAATTGCTTTTCTCTTTGGTATGATATCTTTAGTTTTTCTAATTGTTCTTCTGAACCTTCTATTGGGTTTTCTTTTATTAGTGTTGTTGCTGTTGTAATTATATTTCTTAAGTTTTCCATTCTTAGGTACCTTGCTTGTTGGATGTTAAAGCTTGTTATTCCTGTTTTCTTTTCTTTTGTTTCTATTACAGAATTTATATCGTTTGTACTTTTTGTTATTTTTCTTTTTCTTTTATTTAGTATCCTTTTTACAGATGTATATTCAGCCCTAGTTAGTATATCTTTGCATTTTTCTAAACTTACAAATGCGTCTTGAATTATTGCAAGAACTTCTCTTGGGTCTATTAGTTTTTCATAGTCACTTTTCATTGTTTCTAGTATTTTTATTCTTTTTTGTCGAATGCTATTAAATCTTTGCATTTTTGACTGAATATCTCTATCTGAATTCTTTAGTATTTCATGTGGAATTGGAACTGTGTTGAATGTTTTTACTTGCTCTATTATTTCCAAGTCCCTTTTAATTAGTTCTTTTCTTTGTTCTTCTGTGTACTCCAATTTATATTGTTCTTTTGATTTAGCTAAATCATTCTCTTTAGGCCTAAACTCCCCATAGTCTATTGTTTCTATATTATCAAATGCTGGTATTTTTACAATTCTTAAATATATATCTTCTTGTATTTCAGAATATATTTTTTCTAACTTTTTTGTTGCTTTATTTATAATTTTTTCTGCCTTTCTTAGGTCTACTCTATATAACATATATTCTGTGATTTTTAGTATTTCTATTTCTTCTGGTATCCCTTTACATTCATCTAATAAACTTAAAAGTTCATTTTTTGTTTTTATTATATTTATATATTCTTTATTTATTTCTTTTTCTATTCTGGCTATTTCTCTTTTTTTTATTTTTGAACCACTCATATTACATTGTAATTTATATTCGTGAATTTCTTTTGATTTTTCTTTTTCTTGCTCTTTTTCTAGGGAATTAAGGTATGTTTTTAGTTCTACTGTTGTGATGATTTTAGTTTTTTCTTCTGACATACTTTTTATTTCCCTCCTTAACTTTTCTTTTGATTAAATTTATAAATTTTTCTTTCTTTCATTTATTTTCTAAAATTATTTATGTTTTATGTTTTTTATGCGATGTTGTTATTATATCACATTTTTTATAGTTTTATATTACAATTATATTACATTTTTGTTACAATTTCGTAATTACATAAAAAGACTACATTTTTTGACTGCTGTCAAATGTAGTCTTTTTTACCTTTTTATTACTTTAAATATTAAATGATATTTTGAAATTTGTTTTATCTTCTAATAATATTATAAATGTTTTTGTTTTCGGATTTGATGAGTTGTTTTGCTTATCTGTTATTCTTATTTCGTAGGTATAATAAGTATCTCCTTCATTTCCAAATTTTTCATATGAAAATACATTTTTTTCAAAGAAGTTTGATTTTGCATAGATTTCGAAATCTTCTAATGTTTTAAAATTTTTCTCTTTAAAACTTTCTGCCAATATACTATATGCATATTTGTAGTCTCCATCATTTAGGCTAAGCATAAATTTGTTTATGTTTAATACAACTTTTTCTTGTGGATTTGATTTATTATATCTTTCTACAAACTCTGGTATATCTATTGTATACGTATCAAGAATTAGTGTGTATTTCATTGGATTTGTTTCTCTGAAAATATAGTAATTATTGTTTTTATCTACACATGTATATTGTGTGTAATTATCAGTTATTGTTTTAGTATATTTTTCTATATTTGCATTAATTATTTTGTAGTAATTTTTATTTATATAATTTTTAAATTCTGTTAAATTTCCAAATTTTGCTTTTCTATATTCTTCATTTGTATTATTATATGCGCTTTCTATATTATAAAGTATTCTATTTTTATAATCTTTAAGCATTTCTATACAATTTTGCTCTTCATTAATGATTTTATAGTTATATTTATTGTATGAATTATTTTTTATCTCTTTTTCATTTGCAATTAATTCTTTTCCGATTTCAATATTATATTTATAATTTTTAGGATATATTTTAAATGCACTATTTTGGTTATCTACTAAAATTGTCATAGAAATTTTAGTATTGCCTAAAGTATTTTTCTCTATAACTTTTCCATCTACAAAATAAATTTTTAGAAATTCATCTACATCAGCATAATATATATTATCTATTAATGTAATTACATCTTCATAATTTCCTAATTTTTCTTGAATATTATTTAATGTTATTTTATTTTCTGATATAAATTTTTCATCTAAACATTTATATACTTTATTTTTATATGCCGCTATTTCTTTTTCTATGGTTTCACTTGCGCTTGGCATATTTTCATCTTCTTCTAATACTAAGATATCGTCTTGTGTCATATTAAATTGGCTTAGGTCATAATAATATTGCTCAGTGATATTTTTTATAGCATAATAAATGTTTTTATCTGCTAAAACCTTTACATTTCTATCTACTTCAATAGAAATGTTTGAACTTTCTATTTCGTCTGGGTGCAACATATCATTATTTTTTATAATTATTAACAATGTTGTAATAATAATTATTATTATAATTACTACAACTAATATTATATATTTAAGATATTTCATCGTTTTCCCCCTTTTTTAGTTTGGTACTCTATATGCATGTATAAATGCGCCACTTGAATTACTACTATATGGTGCTAGCATTTGTATATATGAAGTACTTCCTGCATTATACCATGTTCCATTTCCCACATATATTTGCACGTGCGTAATGTCTCCATTATTTGGTCCATCTGTATCCATAAATACTATATCTCCTGGTTGCAATTCGTTATATGAGTCAATTTTTGTCCATCCCATGTTTCTTAGCATCCCTGATAAGTTCCTTGCTCCATTTGTATGTACTTCTAAATATCCTGCTTCTTCTAATACCCATGATACATATGTAGCACAACATGTTAGTCTGTATCCTGGGTTTCCTGGAAGTTTTGAATTTTCAAAGCTTGAGTTTAATCCGCAGCTTAATCCTTGTGCTTCATGCGCCTCTTTACTTGATTTTTTTTCTCCTCCAATTAAGCAATAGTAATATTGGTTTTGACTCATATAGTCATGTATTGCCTTTGCCCATTCTAGTATACTTCCACCTACTTCTATTGTCTCTCCTGATCTATCTAGATATACTCCATTTGTAAAAAGATACCAGTTTGCATATTTTCTGTCATTTGATGTTGATGAATAGTTAAATGGTGCATAATTATTTTTTATAGATGTTTCTGATACTGTTCCATCTGAATTTAATGAACTATTGTACGCTTCTGCAAATCCATTTATGTTTCCATATTGATAGCATACTGCAACTAATGCATTTCTTTGATTTTCTGATAATGTTATTCCATGTACACTTAAATATGAGTCTACTTTGCTTTCAAATGAGGCTAAGATTTCTGCATATGCTGCCCTTACTGCATCTACTGGTACTAAGCTTCCTGTCGATAGAGTAGTTACATCTATGCCATGCGTTTGCAATACACTTTGCCAATTATAGTTTCCTTTTCCAAATGTTGGATGTGTTACTGTTCCAGATTCACTACTTATAAATGTGGCTATTCCATAAGCAATATTATTGTGTCCACGACTTCCATCTTCATATACTATATAATAGTTTCCGTCATCTGATAAATAGCCTGTTGGATGCACTGTTGATAATCCTGTTTCGTATTTCCATAATCCGTCGTTTTCCCATGCTTGTATGTAATTTGTTAATGAAGAACCTGCAACTATTGTTTCTAGGCTTGTATTGAATAAGTTGATTATACTATCAATATCTACTTCATATATATCTTCTCCTGTATATATATTCCAATAGTATTTCATAAGCTGCTCTTGTTTTTGTGTATCACTATGTGTCCCAAGCAAATATATAAGTTGGTCAATTGTTTGCTCTTGCTCCATTGAGATATCTTTTGCGGGATATCTTAATGTATCTTGTTCCTCTGGTAGAGAATATCCTACTTCTTTTCCATTTGGGTCAAAAAGTGCTCCTTGATAGTACTTCCCTGTATCATTTTTCCATAGTCCTAAAAATCTTTCATAGTTTATTCTTTTATCTTGCACAGTTCCTACTGCCCATGTTAATAGTCTTTGGTCTATTTGTTCTGATGTACGGTCAAGATGTTTCTCAGTTGTTCTATAATTTATAATTTCTACTTCTTCGTTATTTTTTACCTCTGTATGTCTTCCTACTTCTCTATAAGTCATTGCTGCAAGCTCTGAGGCTCCATAATTTTCTTTTATTACAACAGGAGTTCCTATACTAGTTGTGTCAGAAAGTGTAACATTGTTTTCAAAATCTATACACCATGTTTTTGCCTTATCTACATATACAGTTGCTGTATTTGAATATGTTGTTGTAACTGTTGTTTTTGATTCTTCATTTCCTACTGGATAATTATATTCTGTTCTTGAATTTACAAATGTTTTTGTAGTCTCAGTTTTAGTTACAAGTTGTTTTTCTCCGTTAACTTCAATATACTGCTTATTTCCATTTTCATCAAGGTCTGGAACTTCTCTAGTTACTATGTTATATTTATCATATACATCTTTTTGTGCATCATTGTAGTATTCTATATGTGTTAGTGTCGAAATATTTAGTTGGTCTTGTATCGTTATTGATACTTCCGTTTCTTCTAGTAATAAATCTATTACGGCCATAACCCATTCAGGGTTTCTTGATTCTTGAAGCAAGTTAAATAAAAAATTATATGGCATATTGCAAAGTTCTGTTACAGTTCTATATGACATTGTGTTTTCACTTAAATTATATGTAGTACTTATTGTTCCATTATTGTTTATTTCTGTTTCTCTATATGTTGCATAATATACAAGCCCTGTGCTTTCTTCAAAAGAGAAATAATCTAGTGATGATAAGTCATTTGCATCAATTAACGCTTTTAAATCATCATGATTTAAATATGATAATTCTATTGTCTGTGAAATACTTCCGGTCTTTATTCATTTTTGTTCTTTTTATTTTTGCTGTTCCTTGTGCTACATAGTTTCCGGTCACTATCTTTTTTATTTCCGAAGTTCATCTTCTGAGCCTGGTTTTCCGTTAAAATCTCCAAGTTTTGGATATGTACTTGCAATATCTGCTCTTATCATTTTTATTATGTATTTTTCAATATCTTCTGTTCTAAACCATTCAGCAAGGTCTTTTTTGGTTACATTTTGCTCTTCTTCATCATATATAAATTGATTTTTTCTTTCTTCTTCATCTTCTACATTATCATGGAAGTACCCCAAATAATATGCTTTGTTTAGTTCTTCCATGAATCTATCCATAACATTTTTACTTATCTTAAAATAATATCCGTCGTCTCCTTGAACTAGCTCTACTTCTTCTTTTCTTACTTCTTTTATTGCTTTGTCTGATACTCTATTGGTTCCCTCAAAATCAAATAAGGCTGATAAGCATCCAATTATTGTAAATACGACTATTAATAAAGCCACTGCTTTAAGAAATATTGGTGCAACTGCAGCAAGTGCTTTTTTCATAATCATTGAAAAAACGTTTTTAGCTTTTTTGGCTTTGTTTTTTACAAAGTTCATGATATCATTTTCTTGCATCTTTTCTTCTCTTTTGTCATCTTTTTCATCGTCATTCATTTGCTTATCATCTCCTTTGCTATAAAAGTTTCTATATTTTTACATTAACTGTTATTGTATTTTTATTTTCAACAGCTTGTGTATAATTTTCATAATTTGTTACTATATCTTCTAAAATTATTCCTCTTAATTCTCTTCCTTCTGGGTTATACATTTTATTAAATTTTATTTTTATATTTTTCTCCATGCCTTTTCTTATTTCTAGCTCTTCTTTTGAGTTTTCATTTAATAATGCTATATACTTAACTTTGTTTTCATCATAAAGATACATAGTATCTACATTTTCTTTTGTATCTATGCTTATTATTCTATTTGTATTATTTTTTACTTTTATATCAAGTATTGTATAATCCATATACATATACATTTTTCCTATGTCTATTGTTATATTTTCTTTTTTTTCTTGTTTGTTTATATTTTTGCTTCCAATAAAACTACTAATATTTAGATATGTTTTATTTTCAATTGTTGTTGTTGTTATATAGTCTCCTATATTATCTTTTGAATTTACATTTCCAGTTGCTAATATATCCTCTATATATTTTATATAATAAGTACTATATTCGTTAGTTCCATACCAATTTTCTAATGTGTACATTCTGTTTATATAAAATATCTTATTTACATATTCTTCTCTAAATTTATCTATATTTTGGTACATAAGTTTTTTACAGTCTTGGGTTAACATGTTATATGCTTTTTCTATTTCTTTTTTATTGCAATATTCTACAAACTGCTTTATAGCTTCTTTATCTTCTTTATTTGTTTTTACAGTTTTACCTGTTACTACACTTACATTACTTGGAGAAATAGTAGTACTATTAAAGTTAGTACTACTATTTTCATTATTTTTAATATTTTGTAGTTTTGCTTCGTTTTCTTGTTTTATATATGAATTTAATATTTGTATAATAATTATTATGAGGGCTATGATAAAAACAGTTGCAATTACTAGTGCTCTATTTTGGTTATAAGCTCTTATTAATTTATTCATATGCCCTCCTTAAAATATTATTGTTCAAAAGTTATAAGGTCTGCTAATATTTGGTCTACTTTGCTGCTTGCATCTGATGCTGATATTCCTTCTGCTGCCATAATTTTCTTTGTTAAGTTGTTCTTAAATGCTACATGTTCTCTTGACATTGATTGGTATACACCAGGGTTTATATCTCTATTCCATTTTGCCATAGCTATTCCTCTTGCCAATGCTTCTGCTTCATCCATTCCTGCTTTCTGATATTTATCTACTAATTTTAATGCTTTTGATACTTTTGTTGGGTCTGTAATGTCATTATTTAGCATAGCTTGTACATATCCATTGTCTATTGCGTTTCTTGCCCCTTGTGAACCTAATGCTTTTGTTAATGCATTTACTGTGTCTGCACTCTTTACAAATTCTTTATCAAATTTTGATTGTTCAATTGCTTTTAAGTCTGTTCCCCAGAATCCAGTCCTCATTGAGCCCGCTACATCTCCTGCACTTTTTGCTAATTTATCTCCATAGTAATTTGTAAATCCATAGCCTGCGCTTGTTGCTCCCATTACTAATGCTGCTGCTTTTCCTGGGTCCATTGATGCACCTGCTCCTAAAGCAAGTAATCCAGCTGTTCCTGCTCCTAAACTTCCTACTGCTACTCTTCTTAGTTTTCTACCCATTGCTTTTGGCAATGTTTTAGCTTTATTTGCAAGTTGTCTTTGTGCTGTATATAATCCTGAACGTCCTGCACTTGCAATTCTTTGTCCTATACTAGTTCCTTTTAATAGTCCTCTTCTTCCTTTTGGCAAAGCTGACCTAGTTAAGTCTTCAAGTGTGTATCCGTCTCCATATCCAGCTCCTATTCCTGTTCCGGCCTCCGTAGCCCGCCAAATCCGCCTCCGGCCTCCTGAACCGTTATCTGTTCCGGCCTCCGCAATCCGCCAAGTCCTCCTGCTCCGCCTAAACCACCTGAGCCGGCCACTTAGGCCTCCTGATAAGTCTGGTCCTGATATTGATGATGTATCTCCTGCTCCTCCAAGTAGTGTATCTGCATCTACATATCCATCACCTTTAGTTGGTTTTCTTCTTTTTGGTGTTTTGTCTTCGTCCTTTGGTGCTGGTGGTTTTGGTCTTGATAGTTTTCCTATCATTGCTGAGAACAATGCTCCTCCTGCGAAGCTTCCTGCAGCACTTAATGTTCCTGCATTGTCGAATCCGAAGAATTTACGTAGTAGTTTTTCTGCTGGCATTAAGAAGTATATTGCAACTACTGCATAAACTAAACTTACTGTTGCAAGTTCTATTGCACTTCCTACCAATATTGTATATATTAGCAAATGGAATGGTTGTATAAGTAAGTTGTACATGTACTCTCTAAACCACATATTCCATGCTTGTGCTTTTCCGGTCTTTTATTTTATCTAATGGGTATGTTAACGCTACCATTGGTGCTATTAGTGTTAAAAACGCTATATATATTACCCTTTTTATATATCTTATTGCGAATACTCCTGTCATTACAACTAATGCTATATATATTATTAGATAGCCTATTGACATTGGTATATAATCACTATCGCTCTTTACATTTAAAAATAGTCTTGCATAGTTTATAAAGTATAACACTTTAGATGGGTCATTAGATATTCTTCCTTTATTAAATTCAACTACCCCTACCGTTTCACTTTGTACATTTGACACGCAGTCATATTCAGCATGCATTTTTGTTCCCCAAAGATCACTACGAGTAGACCAAGATTTTTTAGTAATTGTTATAGTGTATTCTTCATAATACACTTCATATTGATATATATTTTTTACAGAAAGTGGGTTACTTTTGTCTTCACCAATGTGCGTCCAGTCAGATGTTTCTCCTTTGTATTTTGCATTATCTTCTTGTGCTTTTTGTTTTACTGTATTTATTGCCTTCTCATCATCATCGTCGTCTCCCATTCCTGTTAACCAGCCAAGGCTTCCTTTATCAATGTCAATATCATTTCCACCGAGTATATTGCACTCCGCCATAATCTGAATTTATCTCTATTCCATTGTTTATTCCTGCTGCCTCTCCTAACATACTGTTTACTCTTTCTACAACTGTAACTGCTGCTGCCATTATGTAATGCATAAAAAATAGTAAACAAAATGCTATTACCCAGTCTAATAGTCTTTCTTTGTACTTTGCTTTTTCTGACGTGCTTGAAATTATTATTCTAATTCCTATATATATTAAAACTGAAAGTAATCCAACTACCGCAATTGTTCTTAACGTTACATACCATGTTGCAATAATACTTCTTAATTTTGTAAGCCCTGATGTATCATCAAGTTTAACGAAATAATTATCTGCACTCTTTAAGTCTGAAATAAAATTTACATCTAACAATTGTATCTTATTTGCAAATATTATTTCTGGACTTACTTGCAATATTGGATATTCAAATTTACCTGAAGTTACCCAATAATCTCCCTTAGGTGCACTATCATCTGGAGTTCCTGATCCAGTACTATCTACTGCGTAGTTCCACTCTCCAGTTAGTCCAAGTTGTACAACCGTTACTGCAACATCAGCTATTGCTGTTGCAAAGTCTCTTATATAACTCATCATTTGTCCACCAAAGTCTGCTTGTACTGGCGGAGCTATACAAAAGCTTAGTAGTATTACACTTACTATTGCAATTATAAATTTTTGTATAAATTTTTTTCGTGTAAAAAGTTTCATTTTTTGTTACTTCCTCCTATAATCTAGCAAAATTGCTAGGGGTTCTAGTATTTTACTAGAATTATAATTTTCTATTTTATCCATTTCTTCTCTTGACTAATTTATTTAAGTTTGTTTCAACAAACTCAAATTCTTTGGCTGTTGGGGTTATTTGTAATATTGCTGTATCTGCTCCAACTTTTAATAACCCTTCTCCTTTTGTACATGTGATTAGGAAGTTTGCTTCTCCATCTGAAAGTTTGAAAACTTCTTTTAGATATGCAATTTCTGATTTATCTTGTGCTAAAAATAGTTTTGTATCTGATGATGTTAAAACTGCTTGTGCTTCTGGTTTTTCGTAAAAGTCTTGGAATCTTTG
>CANSWM010000041.1 GCA_947650745.1 uncultured Clostridium sp.
CAAGAAACATAATAAGAAAAGTTGAAAGAGATGAGCTTTTAGAGAAAATGGTTAGATTTTATATAGGACTTGAAGATTAATGAGAATTTTAGGTATTGATTATGGAGATTCAAGAGTTGGAGTTGCAATATCAGACCCACTAAGAATTACAGCGCAAGGTCTAGAAACGATACATCATAATGGAAATGATAAAATTGTTTTAAAGAGAATAGAAGAATTGCTAAATACTTATGAGGTTTCAGAAATTGTAGTTGGAATGCCAATAAATATGAATGCAACATCTGGAGAAAGGGTAGACGTTACAAAAAAATTTATACATAAATTAAAATGCAAGTTTAATAATATAATTATAAAGACAGTAGATGAAAGGCTTACAACAGTGGCTGCTCATAAAACAATGAATTTCTTAAATATAAAGTCAAAAGATAAAAAGCAAATAGTAGATACTATTTCAGCAGTTTATATATTAGAAATGTATATGAATAAAAAAGAAAGTTAATATAAAATAAGTTTATATAGATTTATAATATAAAAAAGTCATTAAAATTGTAGAAATACAATTATTTATATATAATATTTGAAAGGAGAAAATTTCATGGACGAAGAGTTAGATAACATTATAGTATTAAATGACGAAGATGGTAATGAAGTAAATTTTGAATTTTTAGATTTAGTAGAATTAGATGGGGAAGAATATGTTGTATTATTACCAACAGAAGAAAGTGAAGAGGGACCTGGCGAAGTTGTAATTTTACAAGTAGAAGATACAGATTCTGAAGAAGAAGAATCTTATATAAGTGTAGAAGATGAAGAAGTACTAAATAAAGTATTTGAAATGTTTAAAGAAAAATTTAAAGAAGAATTCGACTTTATTGATGAAGAAAACTAATAAGATATTAACAAATAAAGAAGGAATGGAAAAGTACCATTCCTTTTTAATATATTATCATTTTTGTTGTGTAGTCTAAATTTGCAAAAGAATCAAATTCATAACCTAATGTATAGATATTAGTTGCTTGTATATCCTTTTCAAGCATCATTAAAAGTTTTTTATTTCTACAAGTTGTTGTAAATGTTTTTACAGAAGTTACAACAGATAGTTTTCTATTTTGCTTACAAATTTCAGAAAGCAAAGTTTGACCTTTAGAATTGCAACCTAAAACTCTAATATAAGGGTCTATTTTTTTAGAGTTTTCCATATCTTCTTTAGTGTACCCTAAAAGAGCATATAATAGAATTCTTTGAATTCTAGTTTGAGTATATCTTTTTGATTTTACAATATTTATTAATTCTACAAGAGTATTACATGTATTTGCAGCATTTTTTATAACGTTTTCTAAACCTTCACTTACATCAGGAAGATTTGCAATTTGTGCAACTGTCATATTTCTTAGTACAAACATTATCTCTTTTTCAAAACATTCAATACCTTTTACAAAATGTCCTTTTTTTACAGCATCTTCAATTATGTCATAACTGATTTTAGGCATAGTTTTATCTATTGCATAAAAGTTTCTGTCAAATATATATTTTCTAATAGCAGTAGCACTTGCAAATTCACCAGCAATATCATTACTATGATAGCCAGGACCCATTCTTTTTATGCCAATTGGATTAATAGAAGAACCTGTTGTGTTAAGTGCTTTTAAGTATTCAATAGCCAAAATATTATTTGGCGAAGATAAAATATTTGCAGATTTTCTAATATTATTTAAATACATCAAAAGAGCATTCTCACGGGCTTTAGGAAATGAGATACCTTTTGATAATTCGTGAGCAAGTAAAGACTTAAATTCCTCTGGTTGATTAGTTAAAATATCTGCAAATTCTTTTAACACAGAAATATCATCAGCTTCACAGCCAAAAGAAATATTATCTACTACTTTCAAAGAATTAAGAGTCTTAATTGCTCCGAGTAGCAAAATTTTCTGCGCTAGATATGCTATATATACATGGAAGTTCTAAAACAAGGTCAAAACCATTTAGTAAAGCCATTTTGGCTTTAGTCCACTTATCTATAATAGATGCGTTGCCTCTTTGAACAAAGTTACCAGTAATTAGTGCAATAGTACAATTTGCGCCTGATACTCTTTTAGCTTCATTTAAGTGATAAAGATGACCATTATGAAAAGGATTATATTCACCGAATTATAGCTAAGACGTTATCCATAAAAACCTCCATTAATTTCTTTACAATAAAAATGTTTATTGATATAATATCATAAAAGCTCGAAAAAAACAATGCTTTTATGTAAAATAACTTCGAAATAAGTATAAATTTTGAAAGGAAAATAAAAATGAAAAAAGTTGTAATATACACTGATGGAGCATGCTCAGGAAATCCAGGACCAGGGGGATGGGGAACAATACTTATGTGTGATGGAGTAAAAAAAGAAATATCTGGAGGAAAAAGTAACACAACTAATAATATTATGGAAATTACAGCTGTAATAGAAGGGTTAAAACTTTTAAAATATCCTTGTGAAGTAGAAATATATAGCGATAGTGCATATGTAGTAAATGCATTTAACCAAAATTGGATAATACGGTTGGAAAAAAAACGGTTGGAAAAATTCTAGTAAGGAAGAAGTAAAAAATAAAGAGCTATGGGAAGAATTAGATAGTCTAGTAAATATGCATCAAGTAGCATTTATCAAAGTAAAAGGACATAGTGATAATGAATTTAATAATAGATGTGACGAGCTTGCAAGAGGAGCTATAAATAAAGGAGTATAGGTTATATGAGAATTGGAATAGATTTAGGTGGAAGCCATATTGCAGTACGGACTTATAAAAGAAAATGATATTATATTAAAAAAGGAAAGTGAACTACAAAGAAGAAAAAATCTAGAAGAAGTAATTATAGAAACAATTATAAATTATATTGAAGAAATTCTAATTAAATTAAACATCAGGATAAAAGATATAGCTCAAATTGGAATTGCAGCTCCACGGAAGTACAAAAGATGGAGTAATAGTTAGAGCTGGAAATTTAAATCTAGCTAATTTTAACATAGTAGATATATTAAAAGAAAAACTACAATATAATAATATTTTTTTAAGAAACGATGCCAAGTCTGCTGCGTTATGCGAAAAAGAATATGGCAGCTTAAAAACATTTGAAGATAGTGTATTTATCTGTTTAGGCACAGGAATTGGAGGCGCAGTATTTAAAAATCGGAAAGTTATTAAAAGCAAAAAAACATGATGGATTTGAAATTCGGTCACATGATTATAAAAAAAGACGGAGAAAAATGCACTTGTGGCAATAATGGTTGCTTTGAAAGATATGCTTCAATGAAAACTTTAAAAGAGAATATAAAGCTTAAAATGAATTTAGAAGAATCCATAGAAGGAGAAAAATTATATAAAATAGTCAATGACAATAAAGCTAGTTTGGAAGATGTAATAGATGAATTTATTGAAAATTTAAGCATAGGTATTGTAAATATTATCAATATATTTGAGCCTGAGGCTATATGCATAGGTGGAAGCTTTGTGCATTATAAAGATTTATTACTAGATAGATTAATTAAAAAACTAGATGAAAATATTAGACCATTTAATAAAGAAATTCCAGAAATATTTATTGCAAAAATGCGGAAATGATGCTGGAATTATTGGTTCTACAATTCCAGAATAAATATGAAAATAAAAAGAAAGACATTGCCTTTTATTTGCTATTGTGGTATATTAAAAAGCACTATTAAAAAAGAGGGGATTTTGCCATGAGTAATATAGAAAAATGCAAGAAGATATTAACAAATAAAAAGATTTGGATAGGAATTTTAATATTTTTAATTGCCTTAGAACTTGTAATAACTGTTTTATATGTTAACAAACACTTTGTTAAATTTGGTATTGATGCAGACTATGCAAGCGATTCTATTTATGCAAAATTTTTAGCTAAAACAGGAAAACTAATTTTATCAGACGACTGGTGGCCAACAACAGAATTATATATTGTTCATCATCAATTAATAATGACACCGTTATTTCATATATTTGATGATTATAGTGTGGTTTATACAATTACTACAGTAATTGCTTTTATACTCATAGTATTAACATTTTATTATTTTATGATAAGCTTTACAGATAGTAAAATTAAAAGTTTATTTGCAGTACTATTAGTTTGTAACCCAGTCAATTATTTGTTTGTTTTATTTTCAATCATATTTCATGGATATTTATTTTTTGTACTAATGGGAGTAATATACATAACTATACTAGTTAAATTGACAAGTAAGCAAGTAAATAAAGTTGAAAAAATAGTGTTTTTAGTAATTTCATTCTTAGGTGGACTTTGTGGTATAAGAATGTTTTTAATTTTATTCGTACCATTAGTATTTGTATTTATTTGGAAAAGTATAGATTTCAAATTTAATAAAGAAATGCTAAATATAAAAGAATTGCTAAGAAATAAAAAAGTAGTGTATATAATGATTTCATATATTCTTACTTTTTTAGGGTATGCAATATTTTATATGATATTAATGCCTAAGTTTGGAGGATGGCACGAATTTGGAACAGCTGGGGTAAATAATACAGATGTATCTAATAATATAAAAGATATAGTATTAATATTTTTGAATACAATAGGATTTGATATCAGTAGCAAAAAAATAATAAAATTATCATTTGTTAAAGAAATTACGATACTTGTATTTTGGATATATATAGTTGCTAAAAACATTAGTTTATCTAGAAAAAGTAATAAAAACAAAGAACTACGATTAATCAGTATGTATAATGTAGTTAGCCTACTTACTACTTTACTTATAATGATATTTACGACAAAAAATGAAGAAATACAAAGTTCTCTTAGATATTTAGGAATTGCAATGTACTTATTTGTCCCAACAGCAGTTCTTGGTTTAGAAAAACCAAATAATAGTTTGAAAAGTATTATCAAATATGTAATAGCTATTTTTATAATATTTATTGGAATGCATTCTCAAGTAAATGTAATAAGGAATGCTAAAAATTTAAAAAGCTTAAGAGCGGGATATATTGAATTTCTAGATAAAAGTGATTATTCTTTCGGGGCTGCAACATACTGGAATGCAAATATTACTACATTTATGTCTAAAAAGGCAATAGAAGTAAAGCCAGTAATAAATGAAAACAATTTAAGTATGCTTGAATGGAATACAAGAAAATCATATGAAAATAGAGAGCCTGAGTTTTTTATACTAACTAAAAATGAATATGAAAATAGAGAAGAAGCAGAATTAGAAAATGATATAGTTTACCAAGATGATGAATTTGTTATTATTGACCTAAAAAATTAAATATGTGAAAATTAAAAAAGATTTAAAATAAAAAATGCCCTTGTAGTGGAGGCGCTAAGCTATCCTTACTCTATGGGCATTTTTTTGCATTAAAAATAGTAAAAGGACAAAATATTACAAAAATAATACATTTTCATGACGATTTTGTTACATTATTGAAAAAAAATGAAATATCAAATATAATAAAGTAGTAAAACTAAAGACTAATATGGAGGTAAATATGGAAACATTTGCTGACTACATTTTATCAGAAGCAGATTTTATAAAAAAAATGGAAATAGTATATTATATGCAAAAAAGAGAAAAAATCTTTTTTGACAATTCAGTAGTATTAAAAGCAGAAATAGCAAGATTATTTATAGAAACAATGAAATTAGATGTAGACGAAAATATGGTGCTTACAGCTTGTCTTCTATATGCCTGCAAAAAAAATATAATGGCACACGATTTAGATAAAATAAAAAGATATGCAATAGAAGGTGCTGAATATTTAAGAACACTTGGTTTCTCAGATAAGTTTTGTAAAATATGCTCTGAGGTAAATAGATATCAAGGTGACGAAAATAGAGAAAAAGAAAGCGATATATTAGAACTTGTAGATAACTTTGGAGGTCTTGTTCTAGATAGACCAGAAAGAAAAGGATATCCAATTGATGAAGCATTAAACTTGATAGAACACAGAAACTTAAAAGATAAAAATAATGTTTATCTTAAGAAATTTAAAGAATTTATGTGTTTGAAAGAAGGTGTTGCTGCATGAGAGAAATAGAAGGGGCAGGAATAGTACATAAAACAGATAATGATTATAATAATAAAGTTGTTGCAGCTATAAAAAAGGCAAGAGTTGCAAAAAAAGCTAATGAATATATAGACCTTCTTAGAGGAACAAAGACGATGGAGAATGATACATTAGAAGGACTAGATAGAGGCACAGCAGAATTTATTATGAAGTATCAAGAAGAGGAAGAAGAGGAACGCTAAATGTACGAAGTATTTGCAGATTTACATATACACATAGGAAGAACAAAGAATAATAAACCAATAAAAATAACGGCTGCAAGAAGTCTTAATTTTGAGAATATTGCAAATGAATGCGTAGATAGAAAAGGTATATCAATTGCAGGAATTATAGACTGTGCGTCACCTTATGTAATAGAAGATATAGAAGAGTTTTTAAAAAATGGTGAAGCAAGGGAGCTTGCTGACCGGAGGTATTATATATAAAGATAAATTGTGCATAATACTTGGTAGTGAAATAGAAACATCAGAAGTAAATGAACATCGGGAAGACTGGTAGTGCTCATAATTTATGCTATTTTCCATGTCTAAATGATATTAAAGCTTTTTCAAAAGAAATGGAAAAACATATAAAAAATATAACACTAAGTTCCCAAAGAGCAGATATATCCGCATATGAATTGGTGGATATAGTAAAAAAATACAATGGAGAATTAATTCCAGCACACTGCTTTACGCCGCATAAAAGCTTTTATGGAAATTGTACAGACAGATTAGAGAAAATCTTTAAAGAAAAATATAGCCAAATTCCAGGGATAGAATTGGGGCTAAGTTCTGATACATTTTTGGCAGACCAAATCTCAGAACTTGAAACAAAAACATTTTTAACAAATTCAGATGCACATTCACTTCCAAAAATTGCAAGAGAATATAATAAAATACGGAGTAGAAGACATAAGCTTTAAAGAGCTAATGATGGCAATAAAAAATGAAAATGGAAGAAAAATTTTAGGAAACTATGGGTTAGATCCAAAACTTGGAAAATATCATAGAACATATTGTGAAGTATGTGAAAAAAGAGTTGAAGGTAAAATGCCTGTAACTAAATGTGATACGTGTGATAGCAGAAATATTACAATGGGAGTATTAGATAGAATAGAAATTATAAAAGATAAAAAAGAAACAAAAAGTCCTAACTTTAGACCTCCATATGTGTATCAAATACCTCTTACATTTATTCCAGGAGTTGGCCCAAATGTAATAGATAAACTATTAAATAAATTTGATACAGAAATGAACATATTACATAGATTATCTTTTGATGACATAGAAGCAGTAATTGGAGCAAAAATTGCAACAAATATTATAAATGCGAAAGAAGGAAATATTCAAATTACTAGTCGGACGGTGGCGGAGTATATGGCAAAGTATTAGAAACTAAATAAGAAAATAATAGAACAGATTTATGGAAAACAAAAAAATCTATAAAAGCTGTTCTATATTTATTTTGTATTACATAAAAATTAGATAAGAAATTAAAATGCGAAAGAGTGATATGTAATGCGAAACAAAAGAAATCCACGAAATGGACTAATACGTGCTCATATAGAAAATAATTTAAAACATTATATAATTGTCACTATAATTTTTTTGATACGGGGTAGTAGCACGGGGTTTTATTTATAAATAATGTAAATGAAAACGAGCAAGAAGAAATAAGCACATACATAACAAGTTTTATAGAAAATTCAAAAAATGATGTAAGTGTGGATTATACAAAACTGTTCATAAATTCTGTTAAGAATAATCTTTCACTTACAGTATGCTTATGGTTCGCAGGCCTTACTGTAATAGGAATTTTTGTTGTATATGGAGCAATATGTTTTAGAGGCTTTACACTTCGGATATAGTATATCTTCCGTAATTGCAACATTAGGTGTAAAAGGAGGTATGACTTTTATTCTTTCTTCCATGCTACTGCAAAACATAATATTTATACCTATATTATTTGCACTAGCAATAAGTGGAATAAGATTATACAAATCTATTATGAAAGATAGAAGAAGAGAAAACATAAAATTGGAGATACTGAGGCACACTATATTTTGCGCAATGCTAGGAATAGTAATGATTTTAGTATCTTTGATAGAAACGTATGTATCAACAAATATACTTATGTTAACTTTAAATATTTTGTAAAAAAATGAAAAAAACTATTTACTTTTTTTGCTTAATTTGATATAACATATATATCTTATGTTAATAAAAATGGGGAGAGATGAATAATGCAAAAGCAAATCAAAAATTTCTTAGAGTTTATAGAAAATGATAAGAAAGCATCACAAAATACGTTACAATCTTATAGACGTGACATTATGCAATATAGTAATTATGTTGAAGAAAATAAAGTAAACTACTTGAAAGTAGATGAAGAAGATATTAGAAATTATCTAACATATATGAATGAAATTGGTAAAAAAAGTTCAACGATTTCAAGAAGTTTAGCATCTATTAGGTCGTTTTATCAATACTTACTTAGAATAAAGAAAGTAAAAAGAGATCCAACAGAAGGAATTCAATCTCCTAAGATAGAAAAGAGAGTTCCATCAGTTTTAACTTCTCAAGAAGTAGAACTATTACTAGAACAACCAAAAAATATAGATTTAAAAGGTATAAGAGATAAAGCAATGCTAGAATTTGCTTATGCTACTGGAATGAAAGTTACAGAAATAATTTCTCTAAATATAGAAGATGTTAATTTAGAAGAAGGATATGTAACATGCAAAGGTAAAGAAAAAGCAAGAAATATTCCTTTAGGTACATTATCATTAAAGGCTCTAAAAGATTATATTGAAAATTCAAGAAATATATTAATTAAAGATGAAAAAATTAAAGCTTTATTTGTTAACACAAATGGTCAAAGACTAACAAGACAAGGATTCTGGAAAATAGTAAAATATTATAAAGACCAAGCGCATATAACAAAAGAAATTACACCACATATTTTAAGACATTCATTTGCAACACATCTTCTACAAAATGGTGCAGATTTAAAAGCAATTCAAACAATGCTAGGACATTCAGATATTTCGTCAACACAAATATATATGCAATTCCAAGATGCAACTATACAAAATATATATAAAAAGGCACATCCAAGAGCGTAAAATTTTAAGTCCACCTAAGAGTCTATTTTAGGTGGACTTAAAGCTTTTTTAGGTGAGCCTAGAAAGGGTAACATATGAAAAAAGAAAATGCAAAAACAAAAGGAAATATAGAAAACTTAAGTAAGGTAATAGAAGAAAAGAAAAAAATACCTCAAAAAATTAAGGAACAAATAAGTTCAAAAAGATTTGAAAACATAATATTTGCAGTAGTCATGATAGTTTATTTGATAGCACTAAATTTAGGAATGGCAAATATTCCAACAGAAAATTATTTAGTAGATTTAAAAGTCTTTTCAGTTATGCTTTTATGTATTTCTATTATACTTTTTGAATTAGCTTATAAAAAAGATGTGGGAGATTTATGGCTTCATGCAATAGAAATTATGATAATATCAATATTTACAGCGTATCTAATGCATTTATATTCAATATATTATAATACATTTGGAAGTATAATTTTTATTGCTGCTGCAATATTCTTAATATATTATGTAATAAAAATATTACTAATGAAACGAAGTATTATTAAAAAATATAATAAAAGTTTAGTTGACATTAATGAAATAGTAAAAAAGTAAATGAAAAATGGAAGGAGAAAAATAATGGAAAAATGTTTGTTACTTGGAAATCGGAGGACGTGAGGCGGTTATTGCTGAATATGTATCAAAAGGATATAAGCTTTACTCAGTAATGCCATATAAAAATCCATCTATTGCAGAATATGCTGAAAAATCAGGGGGAAAATATATTTTAGCAAATCCATTTGATAAAGAAGTTGTAAAACAATTTATTGAAGAAGAAAAAATAGAAAATTGCATTATAAGTAGTGATAATCTTCTTCAAGATGGATTAATAGACCTAGCAAGAGAATTGGGTCTTAAAACATTCGGGCCAACTTCAAAAGGTTCAAAAATTGAATGGAGTAAAACATATGCACTTGAAATAGTAGAAAAACTAGCCCCAGAAATGATAATAAAAAATTACAATGTAACAGATGAAGAAACACTAAAAAAAGTAATTGAAAGTTATGAAGATGACAGTTTTGTTGTAAAACCAGAAGGACTAACAGGAGGAAAAGGTGTTAAAGTAGGTGGAATACATTTTAAAGGAAGCAAAGAAGGATTTGAATATGCAAAAGAATGTTTAGAGACAGCTGGAAATGTTATAATTCAAGATAAAGTACAAGGAAGAGAATTTACAGTTACAGGATTAACTGATGGAAAAAACGTAGTCGCCACCCCAACAACATTTGATTATCCATATAGATTCGATGAAGATAAAGGACCTGGAACAGGAGGAATGGGCTGCTTAGGATTTGATGATGGTATGCTTCCATTTTTAGATAAAGAAGATATAGAAAAATGCAAAAAGCTTATGGAAGATACTATAAAATATGTAAATAAAGATTCATTAGAATTTAACGGAGTTATATATGGAGGGTTCTTTAAATGCGAAACACGGCATAAAATTTATAGAGTTTAATGCAAGATTTGGAGACCCTGAAAGCTTAAACATACTAAATGCAATAGAAACACCTTTTAAAGAGCTATTTGAAAATATACAAAATCAAACATTAAGTAATGAAAATTGTACATTCAAAAAAATAAACACATTTACAGTTTATATAGTTACACCAACCTATGCAATATCTTCTTCAAAAGAGCCTATGAAATTTACTTTAAATAGAGAAAATATAGAAAAGCAAGGTGTAAAAATATATTTTGCAAGCACAAAACAAAATGAAGGAAATAATTATGAAAGTGTAGGAAACTCTAGATTATTTGCTGCCGTTACAACAGATACGTCAATGGAAGAAGCAAAAAAAAGAGTATATAAAGCACTAGAGCGGAAATATAGATTTAAGTTTGCATTATAGAAAAGATATTGGAAATATGTATGTACATTAAAATAAAAGGGAGGAATTATAAGAAAATGAACAAATCCAAAATTTTTAAAATTATTTTATTAATTACAACTATAAGTTTAGTATTGCTCTTAGGTACAAAAGTATTTGGAACAGAACCAGAAGATGGAACAAATTTAATATCAGATATAGGAGAACCAACTGTACCAAATGAAAACGAAAATTCACAAACAAACACAGACGAAGAAGAAGTTCACGAAGGAGATTTATACATTGGCTCTACAAAAACTAATTATGTTATGGATAAGTTAGTAGATGGTAATGCATTTATTTTTGGACAGAATGTTAAAATTACAGGAAAAGTAAATGGGTCAGTATTTATTTTAGCTTCAGGAAATGTTGAAATAGATAAAGACGCATATATAGCATGCCAGTTATTTGTATTTGCAGATGATGTTACAATAAATGGAATGGCATTAGACGTTTATGCTGCAGGTCAAACATTAGAACTTGGAGAAAGTGCATTAATTTATAGAGATATGAAAGCCACATTTGATAAAATAAAACTAGCAGGAAACATAGGCAGAGATGTAAGCTTATATTCAGAGAACATAACAGCACCTGAAGAAGGATTAAATATATATGGCGATTTAAAATATGAGGCAAAAAGTAAGATAGTAAATGAAGACAAAATACAAATGGGTGGAAAAATAACATATACCCCAATGAAAGAAAAAACAAAAGGTGCAGCAGACGTAATTATAAATGGTATATTTGGAGCTTTAGGCACAATTATATTTGATGTACTTTTATACATTGCTTTAATATTTATTGCACCTAAATTTATAGAAAAATCAAAAGAATATGTATCTACAAAAGGATTACTTGCATTTGCAATTGGTCTTGCATTCTTAGTTATAGTTCCAATTATAGCATTCTTACTACTACTTACAGGATTCCTTGGAGGACTTGGAGTGTTTATGCTTTTCGTATATGCAGCAGTTTTAATGATAAATGCATTTGTATTTAGTATAATTGCAAATGAATTTATTGCAAGTAAATTAAACATAGAAGATAAACTAAAAAAAGGATTCTTATTAGTACCAGTATCACTAGTATTATGGCTAATTAGAAAAATACCAGTAATCGGAAGCTTAATTTCTATCATAGTTTGTCTATGCGGAATAGGAGTAGTTGCATACTATCAATTTGATAAAAGAAGACAAAATTAGAAATAGCAACGTTTCAAGTGAAAAAAGCTCATAAGAAAGGATTTATCCTTTCTTATGAGCTTTTTTAGTGCTTGAATATAGTTTATTTGGAGTAAAAAATAATCAAGAAAATCAGCATTATGTAGATTATCTATATCTACATAAATCATGTATTATTGTTATAAAGAAATGAGGAGTATATAATTATAAAAGTATAACAAAAATATATTGACTTTCAAGTCATTTTATGACTGCAATATATATTGAGTTATATTGTAACTTAATATAATAAAAGAAAATAAGGAAAGAAGAGGAGATGCAAATGAAAGAAAGAAAAGAGCAAGGAATAACATTAGTAGCATTAATGATAACAATTATAATACTAATAATCCTAGCAGCAGTAACAATAATAACAGTTGCAAACCATAATATAATAGGAAAAGCAACAACTGGAGCAGAAGAATATGCTAAAGCTCAACAGAACGAAAAAAATGAAATAGATGAAGTATCAAAAATACTCAGCGATTTTGAAGATAAAATGTCAGGGGGAACAGTAAAAGTTCCAGAAGACTTCCTAAACCCAGACGGAAGCGTAGTATCAAGTGTAGTAGAAAAATACATAGACTATGAGCCAAAAGGAACAGACTACATGGGCCCAGAAGGATATACAATAGGAGTTTTGTCAGGTTCTACAGATAATCCAAGCACATATACACCAGATAGTGATTTAAAATGGAAAATATTCGGAGTAGAAGATGGTAAATTACTGCTAATATCAGATAAACCAACAAGCTATAGGCTAAGACTAGGATACGCAAACGGATATAACAACGGAGTAGGATTAGTGGATGGAATATGTAAAGCGAACTATATGAATAGTGAATATAGAGGAATAGAAGTAAGGAACTTGAAGATAGAAGATG
>CANSWM010000042.1 GCA_947650745.1 uncultured Clostridium sp.
AATAAGCAAAAAAATTAATCCATAGCACACACATTACTAGAACAGCTAATAGCAACATACATCAAATGTAGGGGCGTCGTCCCAACGTCCGTTGCTCCAACGCCATTGCTATATTTACAGGAATTTCCCTGAAGAGTCATAGAAGCAAACCCCTACGTGGTCGCAGACACACAATGTGTGCCCCTACAATTTCTATTGTTTTATTTAGGCATTCTAAGATAATTTGTGCCATTTCCATGTAATTTTGTAACAAATAATCTAGTCTAAATTATATCTTACCCAAATATGTGCAGCAACAAAACACATCCCACATAGATATAGCTTATCTACATAATGCTTTGCTTATTTTAGGTAATTTTCTCTGATTTGTTATTTATTCTTCGTCTACTAAATCGATTATATCCTTACATTTTCTCCATGTTGCAACTTTTACGTATTCGTTTTCTTTTTTAAATTTTTTTAGTTCTTGCATTGTTTTGTCTTTTGAGTCTAAGTCTGTAAGTATTACTTTTTTTATTTTTTCTTCTTTTCCATACATTATTTTAAATAGTATAGAGCGAAGTATGCCGCTTATTTGCTTTTCCTCATTTTTTACTCCTATTATTATGTATATTCCGATTCTCATTTAAGTCTGTAAATTCCATTATGTAGTAAATTGTTTTTATTATTTCAATAAGCCCATAAATTGCAAGTATATAGACTAATGCATGTAATATAAAATCTATCATATATTTTTTACGCACCTCTTATACATTAGTCTATTCTTCTTGCACATTTTGTGTGATTACATTATTCCCATTTTTTTTGCCATTTGTTTTCCCTTTTTTACTAAAGTTTTCTTTGTTTTATTTGTGCTTTCTATATACATCATAGCAATTCCTGCTGATGCCATAGCTCCGATTACCATACCTTTTACAAATTTCATAAATTTACCCTCCTTAAAATTAACTTTTTATCAACATTATTATTATTACTTTTTTGAAATAAAACTATACAAAGGTTTTAATTTTTCTTTTTAAAAAGTGTTATAATTTCTATTCCTGCAATGATTAATAAAAATATACCAAAGTATATTTTTAGGCTTTTTGTATCTAGTCCGCACAGAAATTTTTGCTCCTATTATAGCACCTATTATCCCGTATTCCTGATACTATGAAACCTATTTTCCATTTAATTAGTTTTTGCTTTATATTTGTTATAATCGAAACTATTGAAGTCGGTATGAAGAATACCAAATTTGCACCTTGTGCGATATGCTGCTCTTTTCCCAAAAATAATGAAAGGGATAAAATAAGTATTGTTCCTCCTCCCATACCCATGCCTGAAACTATACCTGAAATTATGCCGAATAATTATATTTAACATTTTTATCCTCCCATAATCATTTTAATTCCTACATAAATTAAGAATATTGTAAAAAATATTTTTAAAATTTTATCTGGGAGTTTTTGTAGAAGTTTTGCGCCAAAAAATCCGCCGAATTACTCCACCGGATTGCACAAAGTATGCTTGTTTCAAATTCTATATATGAAGAATTAAAATAAAATATTCCGCTTGCACATACCATAGGAAGTATGCAAAATACTGATGTTGCTCTTGCTTCTTTATCTCCGAAGCTTTAAAATATAGGTAAATGCTGGAACTAATATCATTCCGCCCACCTGAGCCAAAAAGACCAGTAATAATTCCTGCAGTAAAACCAATTGCAATTTTTTTTAACATTTTCTTTTTCCGCCTTTTGTAGATAATGTTTTTTAGTATTATCTACAAATTGTACGTTATTTATGCTTATTTATTTCTTCTATTGCAATGTCTGTTAAGATTTTATCGCAGCTTAATGCTGCACCTATTATTTCTTCTCTTAATTTTTCTTCTTTAATATTTGCTGCTTTATCTAAAAATTTTTCAAGAGCATTTAAATATAATTTATTTTTTTCTTTCCATTCTATATTTACTTTCATATTAACACCTCACTTATTAGTTCATACTATTAAATGTATTTTTATTACTTTTATCGTCGTTTTTATTCTTTCTTATGTAATTTTAATACATCAAATGGTAAAATACAACAAGAAAATACATTTTTCGACAAAATTCTACATTTGATTGGAGGATTCTATGATTAGAATTAAATTATCTGAGCAACTTGGGAAACACAAGATGAATCAAAAAACACTTTCTAGACTAACTAATATTCGCCCTGCAACAATCTCTAAAATGTATTATGAAGAAACAAAGCGAATTGATATTAGTCAACTTAATAGTCTTTGTAAGGCTTTCAATTGTAAAATTTCTGAATTATTCGAATATATTCCAGATGAGAAAGATAGTACAGATGAGCAATAATTTTTTAAATGGGCGATAATTTCATCGCCCATATATTGTCTACATGTTTTTAATGGCATCTTTAAACATCTGATTTAACATTTGTGGATTTGCTTTTCCTTTTGTTTCTTTCATTGCTTGTCCAACTAAAAATCCTAATGCTTTATCTTTTCCGTTTTTAAAATCTGTTACTGACTGTGGATTTGCTTCTAGTATTTTATCTACTACTGATTTTATTTCTCCTTCATCAGATATTTGTATCCATCCATTATCTTCTATTATTTTGCTTGGCTTTTCATGATTTTCAAACATTTTTTCTAGAACATCTTTTGCAATTTTGCTACTTATTGTTCCTTTTTTTGTAAGATCAATTAATTCTGCCAAATCTTCTGGTAAAAATGGTATATCTTCTGGCTCCTCTTCTTTTTCATTTAATATTCTTGCTACATCTGATAAAAGTAGGTTTGATACTGCCTTTGGATTATTGCATATTTTGCTTGATGCTTCAAAAAAGTCTGATAAATATTTTGATGCTGTTATTTTATCTGCTTCTTTTTTGGTAAGTTTATATTCATTTAAATATCTTTCTTTTCTACTTTCTGGAAGTTCTGGCAAATTATTTTTTATATTTTGTATATATTCTTCTGAAAGCTTAATTGCTACTAAATCTGGGTCTGGGAAATATCTGTAATCTTGAGCATCTTCTTTATCTCTCATTGAAAATGTTCTTCCTGATACTTCGTCCCATCTTAAAGTCTCTTGTTCTATTACTCCTCCTGCTTCTATTACATCAATTTGCCTATCTACTTCATATTCTATTGCTCTTGTTATTGCCTTAAATGAGTTCATATTTTTCATTTCTGTTCTTGTTCCGTATTTTGTTTCTCCTTTTTTTCTTACAGAAACGTTTACATCTGCTCTTAATGAACCTTCTTGCATTTTACAATCTGATACTTCTATATATTCAAGTATTGATTTTAGTTTTTTTAAGTATTTATCCGCTTCTTCTACTGAGCGAATATCCGGCTCTGATACCATTTCTATTAATGGCACTCCAGCTCTATTTAAGTCAACTAAGCTTCCTCTTCCATAATCATCATGATTTAGCTTTCCTGCATCTTCTTCTATATGAATTCTTGTAAGTCTTATTTTCTTTTTACCTTCATCTGTTTCTATTTCAACATATCCTCTTTCGCAAAGTGGTTTATCAAATTGTGATATTTGGTATGATTTTGGAAGGTCTGGGTAGAAATAATTTTTTCTGTCATTTTTACTATCTTTAGATATTTCGCAGTTAGTAGCAAGTCCAGCTTTTACTGCAAATTCTACTACTTTTTCATTTAAAACAGGTAAAGCTCCTGGCATAGCCATACATACAGGGCAGCAGTGTGTGTTTGGTTCTCCACCAAATTCGGTCTGGCACGAGCAGAATATTTTTGTTTTTGTAGATAATTCTGCATGAACTTCAAGACCTATTACAACTTCGTAATCTTCTTTTGCCATTTTATTTACCTCCTTTGAATGTAGCTTTGTAGTTTTCTCTAAATTTTACCTTTTGTTCATAGTTATATGCAATATTTAGTAATTTTTCTTCTTCAAAATAATTTCCAATAAGTTGCATTCCAATTGGCATTCCATTTTTATCTACACCACATGGTACAGAAATTCCGAGGAAGCCCTGCAATATTTACTGATACTGTGCAAATGTCTGCCAGATACATTTCAAGTGGATTTTCTGACTTTTCTCCAAATTTAAATGCTGTAATTGGTGATGTTGGAGTAAGAATTACATCATATTTTTCGAACCCTTTTGCAAACTCATTTTGTACGGCAGTTCTTACTTTTTGTGCCTTTTTATAATATGCATCATAGTAACCTGAGCTTAATACATATGTTCCAAGTATAATTCTTCTTTTTACTTCTGCTCCAAATCCTTCGCTTCTTGAATTTTTAAATAATTCTCTTAGGTTTGTGAAATTGCTTGTTCTATATCCATACCTTATTCCATCAAATCTTCCTAAATTAGAGCTTGCTTCTGCACATGCTATAATGTAGTATGCAGCAAGTGAGTAATTTGCTATATCTAGGCTTATCTCTTCTACCTTAGCTCCTAATTCTTTGTAAACTTTTATACTTTCTTCTAGAGCTTCTTTTACATCAGGTGATATTCCTTCTCCAAAAAATTCTTTTGGAACTGCTATTTTTATGCCTTTTATATCATTTTTTAGGTTTTTTGTATAATCTTTTTTAGGCATATCAATTGATGTTGTATCTTTTTCATCTTTACCTGCTATAATTGATAAAAGTACTGCCGCATCTTCTACATCTTTTGTAATAGGACCTATTTGGTCAAGTGATGAGGCAAATGCAACTAGTCCATATCTTGAAACCAAACCATATGTAGGTTTTAGACCAACAACTCCGCAAAGTGATGATGGCTGACGTATACTTCCTCCGTGTATCTGAACCTAGTGCCCATGGCACCATATTTGCGCTAACTGCAGCAGCAGAACCTCCTGAAGAACCTCCTGGAACACAGTTTAGATCCCATGGATTTTTTGTTTTCTTAAAATATGAGGTTTCTGTTGAGCTTCCCATTGCAAACTCGTCCATGTTAAGCTTTCCTAGGTCTATCATGTTTTCTTCATTTATAACTTTATCTACAACTGTTCCATCATATGGTGATACGAAGTTTTCAAGCATTTTAGAACTGCAAGTTGTTTTTATACCTTTTGTACACATATTGTCTTTTATTCCAATTGGTATTCCTGCATATGTGCTTAAAGTTTTTCCGCTTGTTTTTTCTTCATCTATTTTTTTTGCTTTTTCTAAAGCTTCATCTGTTAATGTAGTTACAAACGCTTCTACATCTTTTTCTTTTTCATTTATTCTATCTACATAGGCTTTTGTTATATCAAAAGATGTAAGCTCTTTTTTATCTAGCTTTTCTTTTAGCTCATGTACGGTTAATTCTGTAATATCCATTATCTTCCTCCCCTAATTTATAACTTTTGGAATTTTGAACATATTTTGTTCTTGTTCAGGAGCATTTTGTAGTAATAGCTCTTTATCTTGAAATTCTTTTATTTCGTCTTTTCTAAATACGTTATAATTTGTATTCGACCCTACTGTTTCTTTTAGGTCATCTACATTTGCTGTATTTACTATGTTTGCAAAATTTAAAATATCTGTTAGGTTAAGTAAATACTTATCTATTTCTTCTTCTTTTAAATTTAGGTTTGCAAGATTTGCAATGTGGAGTAATTCTTTTTTTGTAACTTCCATAAACTTTAAGCCTCCTTTTAATTTTTACTTATTATATAACGAAAATGTTAAAAATACAAGAAAAACAATTACTAATATTCCCATTTTGGTACATATTGTTTTTCATTTTCTTCTGGCAGTCCTTGCATGTATCCGTTTTCTATTCCTAATTTTGATATGTATTCTTCTACTTTCTTATATTCATATTCTGTTATTTTTCTATTTATATCTTCATACTCGTTTGCTTTATATGCTGGGAAGTATTGTGTCATTATGCTTATGTATGTAGTCCTTTTGATGTTTTCATTAAACCATCTTAGTACTTTTTTTGTATTTTCTATATGGTTTGGCATAATTAGGTGTCTTACTATTATTCCTCTTTTTATCATTTTGTTTTCATCAAATTTTGGAGAGCCTACTTGTCTTTCCATTTCTTTTATTGCTTTTGTTGCAATTTCAAAGTAATCTTTTACCCCAGAATATTTTTTTCCAAGTTCATTAAAGCCATATTTTAAATCTGGCAAATATACATCAATAAGTCCTTCTAGACTTTTTAGTGTTTCTATATTTTCGTATCCGTTTGTGTTATATATTATTGGTATATTTAACCCCATTTTTTTTGCTTCTATTAGTGCAACTTTGATTTTATCTGCATAAATTGTTGGAGATACTAAATTTATATTTTGTGCCCCTTTAGCTTGTAATTTTAAGAAAATTTCTGCAAGTTCTTCTATTTCTATTTTTCTTCCGATTTCCTAAATTACTTATTTCATAGTTTTGGCAAAATACACATTTTAAATTGCATTTTGAAAAAAACACAGTTCCAGAGCCATTTTCTCCGCTAATGCATGGCTCTTCAAACATATGAAGTGAACTTGCTCCAATTTCTATATTATCTCCTGCACTACATCTTCCAATGTATTTGCTTCTATCTATATTGCATTTATGTGGACATAATGTACATTTCGTAGTCATGTTTTTTGCTATTCCCCTTTAAAGTTTTTTGCTATACTTTCAATTTCTTGTAGTTCAAACCTATATTCTTGTTTTACATTTGGATATTTTTCTTTATCTACTTTTGATAAGAACATATCATATGGTCTAAAGTATAATTCATTATCTCCATATAAAGCTCTATATACCACACATTTTTCTTTTGTTTCACTATAATAGCCGGATTCCTTCTACTATGTAATAATCTCCTTTAAAATGTCTATAAATTCCGTTTATTTTTAATTCTTGCATAATTTTTTCTCCTTTTTTATATTTATATTTATTATAATTTTTTATTTGGTTTTAATCAAGTATATTTTTTTCAATAAATGAGAATACTGTTATAAAATTATACAAGGAGGAAATATATGGAGAATATAAAAACAAAGCTTTCTGATTGGAAAAATCGTCTAAAAGATAGGCATATGTTATCTGTTGTTTTAGTTATTTTATTATTAGTTGCCTCTCTTGCTGCATTGTTTATTTACACCTTAAATAAACAGCAAGAATACAAAATGGCTTCTGAAAATACTTATAATATGTCTTTTTATGAACTTGTAAATGCTGTTGATGAGGTTGAAACCTACCTTGCCAAGGCTATGATAACTTCTACATCTGAACATGCTGCAAAAACTCTTAGTAATATTTGGAATAAGTCAAATTTAGGTGTTGTGTATTTATCTCAAGTACCAATAAAAACAGAAGGTTTATCTAATACTGAAAAGTTTTTAAATCAGGTTAGTGATTATTCTTATAGTTTGGCTATGAAGGCAATTGGCGGAGAAGATTTATCTGATGAAGATTTGAAAAATATTGAAAATTTGCATAATTATGCTATTGATTTGAAAAATACTTTGTTTCAACTAGAAAGTGAAATAAATGATGGAACTTTAGCTTGGGGCGAAGTTTCAAAAGAGGGAAGCAAGGCTTTTGCACAGCAGGTAAATTCTAATATGTCTGATAGCTTTGGAAATATTGAGGGGGCTTTTTCTGAATATACTGGTTTAATATATGATGGTGCTTTTTCTGAACATATGGTATCTGCTGAGAAAAAGGGATTAACAGGAGAAAATATAGATGAAAATGCAGCAAAACAAATTTTAAAAGATTTTATAGGTGCAGCTGATGAAAACATCTCTTCAAAGGGACTTTCAGAAAATGGTGATATTCCATCATACAATTTTGAAATAAAAATGGAAAATGATAATATTAAAAGTATTGCCATTTCTCAAAAAGGTGGACATGTTGTTTATTTAAATTATTATAAAGAAGTTTTAGAAGAAAAAATATCTCCTGAAGAAGCAATAGAAATTCGGAAAAAGGTTTTTAGCAGATAGAGGATATTCTAGTATGAAAGAGACATATTATATGATGCAAAATGGCAATATTGTAATTAATTATGCATACTTACAAGATGATGTCACTGTTTATTCTGATTTAATAAAAGTAAAAATTGCCTTAGATGACCGGAGAAGTTTTAGGTCTAGAATCTGCAGGATATTTGAATTGTCATCAAAAAAGAGAATTTTCTAAAAGCACTATTTCTTCTGAAAAAGCAAAAGAAAATTTAAACCCTAGAATAGAAATTGCAAGCCAAAATTTGGCAATAATTCCAACTGAATTTGGCACAGAAATTTTATGTTGGGAATTTAAGGGAAAAGCCCGGAGATAATGATTTTCTAATTTATATAAATGCCCAAAATCGGAAAAGAAGAAGATATTTTGATGATAATTAATACACCAAATGGAACACTTACAACTTAAAAAAATTAAATTTATGTATAAAAACTTGTTATTTGCAAATAATAAATAAAATCAGACTTGTACAAGGAGGTAAACAGATATGTCTAAAAAAACGCATTTAATGTCTGAAAAATTAAAAGAAGAAATAGCAAAAGAACTTGGAGTTTATGATGAAGTAAAAAAACCTGGTGGATGGAGCAATGTATCTTCTAAAACTTGTGGAAAAATTGTGACTAAAGCAATAGAAATAGCAAATAGAAGTGTAGAATAATCGATAGGCGTCCTAAAAATAGGACGCCTTTTTTACTTTTATAATTATTTTTCAAGCCATATACCGTAAATGTTAATATCTACCCATCCATATAATTCAAAACATACAAAACAGTCATTATCAGTGCTATTTATTTCTTTCTCTAGTACACCATTATACTTTTCATATGGTATAACCCTACCAACAAACCCTGCTTTTGTTGGATAATTATATGCTGAAAGTGCAGTTTTTGAATATCCAAAAGAGCCTACATTAGCTTTACTATTTGTTTTGTAACCATTATAATAGAAACATATCTTTGTATATTCTTCAAAATCTATTTTATTAGTTGTTCTGTAACCCACTCCTGGTTTTTCCGCATTTGCATAGTATCTTATACTATTATTTTGCCAAGATACATCTATTGTATTAAGCCAAGCTCTAGTCCAACTTTCAGTTTTTTCTCCATTTATATATAAGAATCTCTTTTGAGTCCTTTCTGGGTAAACTGTAGTTGAAATTGTATTATAGTTTTTGTCAACTGCCAATACTGTTATTTTATTAACTATATTATTACTATCTTTATCAGTCAAAGTTACTTTTTCTTCATCTGTATACATATAGAAATTATCATTTACAAATATAATATACCCAATTAAATTTTGTACATCATCTATTTTTATTTGTATATCTAAATCTACGTTAATACTAATAGTATCATTCTGAATTGCTATGCAATTCACTTCTTTTACTAATGAAGTCTGATTCCCTTTACCTACTAATTTATTTAATACATCATTTATTCTGTTATCTGCATTATTTGCTTCATCGATTTCTTTTTCTTGTTCTTGTGCAAATTGTGTTGTTTTGTCTGATGCAATTCTTATTATATCTTTATTTGTTACAATTAATATAACTACTGCTGCAAGTATTACAGTAATTAGAATTGTAATAATCAATGCAATCATAGTTATTCCTTTATCATTTTGCCTAAAATCTGCTATTTTATTATTAATCATTTTATTTTTTAATTTTATCATATATTTCTTTTGTTTCCTTAATATTACCAAATTAAAATCATTATATATTATTTTCTTTTTACTGTCAATTAATTATATTTAGAGTTCAAAAATCAGTTTACATATATCTTCTGCGGCTTTTGGTTTTGCGAATTTTTTTGTGTTTTCTTTCATTTCTTCTAGTTTTTCACTATTCATTATACCGCTTAAAGCCTCTTCTAAGCTATTGTTTTTCTTGACCCATATACATAGTTTGTTTTCTTCTAAAAACTCGGCATTTTCTTCTTCTTGGCCTGGTATTGGGTTTATTGCAAGTATTGGTAACTTTGATGCTAAACATTCAGAAGATGTTATTCCTCCGTGGTTTTGTTATGCATAGGTCTGATATGCTCATAAGTTCTGGAACTTTGTTTGTAAATTCAAGTACTTTTACATTCTCTTTTCCTTTTGCAATTTCTTTAAATTTTTCGTATATCTTTTGATTTTTTCCAGATATTGCAATTATTTGAAATTTTTCAGAATTTTCTACTAGAGTTTTCATATATTCAAAAATATTTTTTCTTGCAAGTCCCATTTTGCCACCGGCAAAGAATAATATTGTTTTTAGATTTTCTTTTAGGTTAAATTCTTTTAATATTTCTTCTTTATTATATTTTTCCCCAAATCTTGCAGATATTGGCATTCCGAATGCATATACTTTATTTTTATCTATTCCATAGTCTATTACATCTTGCTTCATTTTTTCGTTTGATACAAAATATTCTTCTAAATATTCATGTTTTACAAGCCATTGCTCATGATATTTAAAGTCTGTTAATATTGTTGAAACTTTTAAGTTTAGTTTTCCCTTACTTTTTAAAATTCCACACATTTGTGTTGAAAATGGATGTGTTGAAATTATTTGGTCTGGGTTTATTTGGTTTATTAGTTTTCCGAGCTTTCCTGCAAATATTTTGTTTGAAGAATTACTTATTGTAGCTATAACTCCCTTTCTTGAAGCTTTATAAATTCTTCCCCACATTTTTGGCATTTTTTTTGCCATTTCCTCATATGACTTTATAGTTAGATAGTTTACGACTTTATTTAAGTATTCCATGCAGTCTATCATTTCTATTTCATAATCTTTGTAATTTTTTTGTATTTCTTCTTTTATTGCATTTGCTGCACTTAGGTGTCCTCCACCATATGCTGCATAAAATATTAAAACTTTCATTTTTACTTCCTCTTTTACTATAGTCATGCAAAAAGCAAAGACTTTTAAATCTTTGCTTTTTTATTTAATATAAATAACGCTCTGGATTATATGCCACATCATTTATTCTTATTTCAAAGTGTAGATGTGACCCATATGACTGCCCTGTATTTCCAACTTTAGCTATTACATCTCCTGCATATACATAGTCTCCAATATTACATAGAAGTTCACTACAATGTCCATAGTATGTTTGAACTCCATTTCCATGTGATATAATTACAAGATATCCAAATCCTCCACTATTCCATCCTGAAAATGTAACTGTTCCTTCTGCTGAAGCTTTTATAGGTGTTCCAGTAGGTGCTCCAAAATCTAGACCTTTGTGAGTTGAACCCCATCTTGAACCAAATCTTGATGTAATTGTTGCTCTTATCGGTTTTGCAAAGCTAATTGATACTGCTTTATATGAATTTCCACCATTTCCTGCTCTTGTAACTCTGCCCATATTCTTTTGTATTTCTGGTGTGATTTTGTTTTCATATAAATCATGAACTGCTGTTTCAATGGCTGTATACTCTTTTTTATCAGTTGTATATTTTTCTAATATTGATAAATCTTTTGCATTTTTACTATCTTTATTAACTAAACTATTTACAACATTATCTGCTTCTTCAAAACTTTTTACATAAAGTTTTTCTTCTCCACTTACTGCAACAGCATAACTACGATAATATGGTATTCCAGTTTCAGTAATCATATCGTAAATTTCATCATCGTTTGTTTCAATTCCTCTTTTTAAGAAGCATAATTTGTATGATGGCATTTCTGCTATTTGAACAAAAGCAGCATCTTCATCTTCACTTCCATGTTCTATAAAGTTTAAAATCTTTTTTTGAAGAGCAGCTTTATTCTCGCTATATCCAATTTCTTCTCCATTAAATGTTACACTATATATTGGTTTATATACGCTCATAACTAGTGTTATAATTACTATACTACTAACTGCAAATAACGCCATTAACTTTATACTTGTTCTTATACCAATTAGTAATTTTCTCATAAGCACTCCTTTGTACATTTATTTTTCCTTACGGATAATATGCTTTGTTTCTACTAATAGATTTTACCTTATTTGGATTTTTTATTCAATTTTTATCTTTCTCAAATTCATAGGTTTTCCTTGTGTTTTCTCTTGTTTTCTCTTATACACTCTTGTTTTCTCCCATTTGTAGTTTTTTGTAATATTTTTGTCATAATTCGTGTCTTCCTTCTAACGCCTTGGCTAGAGTAACTTCATCAGTATATTCTAAATCTCCTCCAACTGGTATTCCATGTGCTATTCTTGTAACTTTAATATTACCTAGAGTTTTTAGTATTTTAGATATATACATTGCTGTTGCTTCTCCTTCTACTCTTGGGTTTGTTGCGATTATTATTTCCTTTATTTCAGGATTTTCGTTAATTCTAGATAATAGTTCTTTAATTTTTATATCATCTGGTCCAACGCCATTCATAGGCGAAATTGAGCCATGTAACACATGATATACTCCTTTAAATTCATGTGTTCTTTCCATAGCAATTACATCTTTTACATCTTCAACCACACATATTAAATTATGGTCACGCTTAGGGCTTTCGCATATTGGGCATGGGTCAGTATCAGAAATATTAAAGCAACTTGAACAATATTTTAAGTTAGCTTTTGCATTTGTTATAGAATTTATAAATTCTGTAACTTCTTCCTCTCCTGCATTTAATATATAAAAAGCTAGTCTTACTGCTGTTTTATGTCCTATGCTTGGGAGTCTTTCAAATCCTTCTATTAATTTTTCTATTGATGGTGAATAGTACGACATTGTTTTCCCCCATTACATTAATCCTGGAATATTATATTTCCCAAAGCTTGCATTTTGTGCCACATCTACTTTTTTTAATGCTTCATTTACACAAGTTAAAATTAAATCTTCTAACATTTCAACATCATCTGGGTCTACTACATCTTTTTGTATTTTTATTTCTATTAATTCTTTAGAGCCTGACACTTTTGCGCAAATTGCCCCTCCTCCTGCTGTTGCTTCAAATTCTTTTGATTGAAGCTCTTCTTGAGACTTTTCCATATCTGCTTGCATTTTTTTTGCTTCTTTCATTAGTTTGTTAATATTCA
>CANSWM010000043.1 GCA_947650745.1 uncultured Clostridium sp.
ATTTGCCTAATATAAACTTAATCAAAAAGTGTCTAACTTTTTGGGTTCAGTTCATATGAGGAGCTTCTAGCCTTTTTATTTTGTCTATTTCATTTTTTATTGTTTGTAATAAAAATGTAATCTTTTCGTAACCTCTACGTAACTTTTATATAGTATAATTTTAAAAGTTAAACAAAGGAGGAAAATACTGTTTTTTATGAGTATTGAAAAAGTTTTAAAAAAGGAAGGAATTGAAATAACAGCAAAGCTTGACACCCTAGCTATTAATAACTTAGCTAAGCAAATAGCTTATACTTTATCATCTAGCTTTCCTAGTCTTAATTTAAATCCTAATGAACTTTTTATTAAAATTTCTAGACTTAATATGTATTTAGCTAAACTTCCAAATCGGAATTTCTGCCAAATATTTCTATAAAAATAAGTCTATATATTTCGATTACAATTTAGAACACTCTAAACTAATAAATGTAGCTCTTCATGAATGTATTCATTATCTTCAAGAAAAACTTAATTTAAATGGTAACATCGAAAAACTTGGTCTTTGTGATTATACTCGGAGGTAACCCTCAAGGTATGGGATTAAATGAGGCTGCTGTTCAGCTTATGGCAACTAAAGCTTTAGATCTACCATATGAAAACGTCAAATATTTTGGTATAGATTTACAAACTAACACTCCTACATACTACCCATTAGAATGCGCTTTGGTAAATCAAATGGCATATGTTGTAGGAGAAGATATCCTTTTTGAAAGTACTTTAAATTCTAATAGTACTTTTCAAGATATTTATATTTCTCTTACTTCTGAAAAGGACTTTTTCAAAATACAAAAAAATATAGATTTACTAGTAGATGCTCAAAGTAATTTAGAATCTCTTTTTTCTTCTTTAGATGATACAAGTATAAATGAAACCTTTATACAAAAAATCACTAAAGAAATTAATTTAGAAAAAACAAAGATTAAAAATTTATTTTTTAATACACAAAACTTAATACTTACAAGTTATTTCGATAGTAGTATAAATTTGGCATATACATCAAAGACTTTGGAAAATTACAGAAATAAATTATATTCATTTAAGAATTTAGTAGGAATTTCAGAAAACTACAACTTTTATAATGAATATTATATAAATAAAATGCAAGAAATCGAAATCAGATACGATTTTGACCCACTAAAAGTTACTGCTTTAACTGTTATAAAGCCCAGTTTTATTTCAAAATTAATTCAAAAATTAAAATTATTATTCGGTTTAAATAAAGAAACAGAAAAAGGGTTAAGATAAAGATAAATTTTGCTTAACCTTTTATCTTTCTTGACTTTTCTCCCCTTTCGTATTATAATTTAGTTTATGAAAAAAATCTTTTTTTGTCATAATTTAAGATTTTAATCTAATTTTTTATATATAATCCATATAATTGGAGGTCTTTATGTACAGTTTAGTTGTTTTTGCATCTGGAAATGGTACTACTCTTCAAAGTATTATTGATGCTATAAATGAAAAAAAATTAGCAGCAAGAATTTCTCTTGTTGTATCAAATAACCCATCGGCTTTTGCTTTAGAAAGAGCTAAAAAATCAAATATTCCAACTTATTTAATAAAAGAAAAAGATTCTGACAAAATAGACGATGAATTATGCAAGGTTTTATCTAAAATAGATATAAATCTAATTGTTCTTGCAGGATATTTAAAACTTATTGGGAAAAATTTATTGTCTAAATACACTATAATAAATACACACCCTGCTCTTCTTCCTAAATATGGAGGAAAAGGTATGTATGGTATAAATGTACATAGAGCAGTTATTGAAGCCAAAGAAGCTTACAGCGGTGTTACTTTACACTATGTAAATTCAGAATATGATAGAGGCCCAACAATAATGCAAACAAGAGTTAAAGTAATGCCAAATGATACACCAGAAGATTTAGCTGCTCGTGTTCAAAATGCTGAAAAAATTCAGTTAATTGAGGCTTTAAAATCTTTTGTTAAAAATTCTGACTAAATATTAATTTATATATGGAGGTTTTTATATGAGTAAAAATGTTGATGTTGCAATTATTATGGGCAGTGATTCTGACTTACCTATAATGAAAGATGCCGCAAAATTTTTAGATGATATGGGTATTTCTTATGAAGTAACTATTCTTTCAGTTCACAGATGCCCAGAAGCTGCAAGTGATTATGCAAAAAGTCTTAAGGAAAGAAAAGTTAAAGTTATTATTGCAGGTGCTGGAGGAGCAGCTCACCTACCTGGTGTTTTTGCAGCTATGGTTCCATGTCCTGTTATTGGAGTTCCAATAATGTCTAAAACTTTAAATGGCTTAGATTCTCTTTATTCAATAGTTCAAATGCCATCTGGAATACCTGTTGCAACAGTTAGTATAAATGGTGCAAAAAATGCAGGAATTCTTGCGCTTTCTATTTTATCTACTTCTAATGAAGATTTATACAAGAAATTCTGTGATTATAAAACTTCTTTAAATGATGCTGTACTTAAAAAAAATGCTGAATTGCAAAATTTAGGATATGAAGAATATCTAAATCAAAAGAAATAAAATTTTAGGGATGCAATATTATTTTGTCATCCCTTCAAATATTTTCTTAAAATTAAATAAAATAAATTTAGAAAGGATGATTTAAAAAATGAAAAAAATTAGTAGTGGAAAAGTTCGTGAGATTTATGAAGTAGATGACACAAAACTAATGATGGTCGTATCTGATAGGATTTCTGCATATGATGTTATTTTACCCACAATGGTACAAGACAAAGGAAAAGTTTTAAATAAAATTTCTGAATTTTGGTTTGACTATGTAAAAGATATTATACCAAACCATATTATAACAACAAAATTCGAAGAATTCCCAGAAGAATTTAAAACAGAAGAATTTAAAGATAGAAGCATGCTTGTAAAGAAATTAAAAATGCTACCTATTGAATGTATTGTTAGAGGATATATTACGGGCTCTGGATGGAAAAGCTACAAAGAAAATGGAACTGTTTGTGGAATAAAACTTCCTGAAGGATTAAAAGAATCTGAAAAACTTCCTGAAGCCATCTTTACTCCTACAACAAAAGCTGAAGAAGGACATGATATGAATATTAGCTTTGAAGAGGTATGTAACTTAATTGGAAAAGATTTAGCTGAAAATGTAAAGAAAAAAACAATAGAAATATATACAAAATGTGCAGATTATGCAAGGTCAAGAGGTATAATAATTGCTGATACTAAATTTGAATTTGGATTAGATGAAAATGGAAATTTAGTTTTAGCAGATGAAGTTTTAACTCCTGATTCTAGTAGATTTTGGCCAGATGAAACTTATGAAGTTGGACATTCGCAAAAAAGTTTTGATAAACAATATATGCGTGACTGGTTAACTCAAAATAAATGGAATGCAAATAACCCTACTCCTATTCCTGAAGATGTTGTATCTACAACAAGAGAAAAATATATAAGTGCTTATGAGAAATTAACTGGAAAGAAATTTTAAAAAACAAATAAATGCGCCCCAAAAGGGAAATCTGTTTTGATAATTAGATTTCTCTTTTGGGGCATTTGTAGTACATTTAGAACTGAGCTTTCTTAAACCGGAATTGCATGTAACTCCAACGTCACTTTTGCTGATGAGCCGTTAATATCCACAGAATAATTCGCTTCGCCGTGAAACTCCTGCTTCATAAAGTCATAAGCTCTTTCATCCGCTTCTCCTTTCATCTTTTTCATGCTTACTTCTCTTCCATCCCTTGTTGTAAGGTAGTGTTTCTTACAGTCGGGATTAGTCTCGGTAATGATTTGCTTCTTATCCGTTTGCTCGTTTTCTTCTATGCGAAGATTAACTTCTACTTTCTTGTTAATCTTCACACTCGCGCTTAATGCGTCCATTACGTCTACGACATAGTCGTAGTACTTCTTTCCCAGCTCCTGAAGCTTCGGCTCATCTTCCCTCCTCTCTTTTAAAAGAGTCTCTCTTAGTTCATCTGCTCTACTCATTTTAATGGTCCTCCCATATTAAATGAAAATATCGAAGGCTATGCCTCCGATAAACAATAGTATCGGATGGCATAATACAACTTACCATCTATGTAAATATTGTATCACATTTTACATAAAATTGCAAAATTCACTTATTAAAAGGCACCTTGCATATCATACATTTACATCTACATTAATTCCATTAATGATATATCCATATTTATCAAGTATTGGATTTACTTCTTCTTTTATAAAATCTTCTACTTGCGAAGGTGCTCTTCCACATAAATTATCAGGATTTAATATATCTAATATTTCTTCTTTGCTAAATCCAAAACTTGAGTCTTGTGCAATTCTATCTACCAAATCATTTGGTCTTCCAAATTCTTTAACTTCTCTTGCAGCTTCCATTGAATATACTCTTATTCTTTCATGTAAATCTTGTCTATCTCCACCTTTTAGAACAGCTTTCATAAGTATTTCTTCTGTACCCATAAAAGGTAATTCTTGCATTAGATTTCTCTTTATAACATTGTTATAAACCAAAATTCCAGAAGATATATTTGCATATAGTATAAGTATACTATCTACTGCTAAAAATGCCTCAGGAATGCAAATTCTTTTATTTGCAGAGTCATCTAGTGTTCTTTCTAACCATTGAGTTGCTGCTGTGAAGCTTGGGTCATTTGCTAAGACCATAACATGTCTTGAAAGTGAATTTATTCTTTCACTTCTCATTGGGTTTCTCTTGTATGCCATTGCAGATGATCCTATTTGTCCTTTTTCAAATGGCTCTTCTAATTCCTTTTCATGTTGTAATAATCTCATATCATTTGCAAATTTAGAACTACTTTGAGCAATTGAACTAAGTACATTTAATACTCTTGAATCTAATTTTCTTGTATATGTTTGTCCTGATACTGCAAATACTTTGTTAAATCCCATTTTTTCTGCTATTTTTCCATCTATTTGTTTTACTTTTTCTTCATCTTTAAATAGCTTCATAAAGCTTTCCTGTGTACCTGTTGTTCCTTTGCAGCCTAAAAGTTTCATATGACTTTGTACAAATTCTAATTCCTCTAAATCTTCTATTAAATCTTGAATCCAAAGTGTTGCTCTTTTACCTACTGTTGTAAGTTGTGCTGGTTGAAAATGTGTATATCCAAGACAAGTGGCTTTTCTATTATCCATTGCAAAATTTTTTAGGTTATTTATAACTAATACTAACTTCTTTTTTATAATTTCAAGTGCTTCATTCATAAGTATTACATCGCTATTATCTGTTACAAAGCAAGATGTTGCTCCAAGATGAATTATCCCTTTTGCATTAGGACATTTCGTTCCAAATTCATATACATGTGCCATTACATCATGCCTACATTCTTTTTCTCTTTCCTTTACAACATCGTAGTCTATATCATTTATATGATTTTTCATTTCCTCAATTTGTTCATCTGTTATGTCTATTCCAAGTTCTTTTTCAGTTTCTGCAAGTGCTACCCATAGTTTTCTCCATGTTCCATATTTTGAGTCTGCTGACCATACTTCGTTCATTTCTTTGCTTGCGTATCTATTTGATAGTGGTGTTACATATATTTTTTCCATAACCTACCTCCAAAATTTATTTGCAATTTATAGATTTCATTCCCGCCTAATTTTGGAAGTAATATATTTATTTTTTCAATTCCTTTACTGGCTTCGCCATTCGCCTAGGGTCGTTTTTACTCGGGGAGCTTCCCTGCGCGTCCATTTAAAAAAATAAATATATTACTTCCAAACGGCTAGTTCAGCAATTATTTAAATAAGCTATAAATTGTAGTTATTATTTTATCACAAAAAACTATTTTTTTCAATTAGTATTGACTTTTTTTGTCATTTGAATAATAATAAATACTGTAAGACTTAAACAAAACAAAGCATAAATATCATAAATCAAGGAGGTCTTTTTATGTCAAAAGTTGACGTTGTTTTAGGTGCTTTTTATGGAGACGAAGGTAAAGGGAAAATCATTGATTATCTTTCTACAAATTCTGATATATCTATTAGATGTACTGGTGGAAATAATGCCCGGGCATACAATAGAAGTAGATGGCGTGAAATACGCTTTTCACCTTATCCCTTCAGGAGTTTTAAACAAAGGAACATTAGCTGTAATTGGTAATGGAGTAGTTATTGACCCTAAAGTTTTAATAGAGGAGATAACAAATTTAAAAGAACATGGATACTCAGTAGATAATCTAAGAATTAGTGACAAAGCACATGTTATTATGCCTTATCATATTGCAGAAGATAAAATGCTAGAAGAAAACAGAGGAAATCGGAAAAATAGGTACAACATGCCGTGGAATAGGTCCTGCATATTGTGATAAGTTCGAACGCTCAGGAATAAGAATTCAAGATTTTATAAGACCAAGATTTGAAGATTTAGCTAGAAGAAATGTGGAAAATAAAAATAAAATTTTCAAAGCCTTTGGTTACCCTGAATTAGATGCAAATGAAATAATAAAAGAATATCAACAATATGCAAAAGTTCTTGCGCCATATGTAGTAGATACTGTTGTATTATTACATAATTCTATGCGTGAGAATAAAAAATTACTTTGTGAAGGTGCACAAGCTACTTTACTTGATATAGACTTTGGTTCTTACCCATTTGTTACATCTTCTAACCCTTCTTTGGGTGGAATATGTACTGGCTCAGGTATAAGCCCAAAAGATATTGGTGAAGTTTATGGCGTAATAAAAGCTTACTCTTCAAGAGTTGGGGCAGGTCCATATATAACAGAAGAAAATAATGAAATTCGGAGATACTATTAGAGAGCTTGGGCATGAATATGGTACAACAACAAAAAGACCAAGAAGATGTGGTTGGCTTGATTTAGTTGCACTAAAATATGCTGTAATGGTAAATGGAATTACAGGAATTGCAATAAACCATGTAGATACAATTCGGAAAATTAGATAAAATAAAACTTTGTGTTGCTTATAACCACAAAGGAAAGATTACAACTGATTTTTCTACAACACCTGAATATTTAGAAAATAGTACGCCTGTATATGAAGAATTTGATGGAAACTTTGGAGATATAAGTAATATTAAATCAAGAGATGAACTTCCTGAAAATGCAAAAATTTATCTTTCAAGAATAGAAGAAGTTGTGCGGATGTTCTATCAAATTTATAGGAACAGGTGCTGGAAGAGATAATTTAATTGTATGCTAATAAATACTAAAAAGGCGATTTTGTAAATCGCCTTTTTTTTAGTGTTCCCATCCATCGTCAGAAGTTCCTACTTCAGGTAAATGTTTGTCCTCTTGAATTGGCATTTTGCATTCACCTATTGGATTTGCATTTTTCTTCGACACTGATTTTGGGCAAATATTTAGCATTTTTTTCTTTAATTCCATTTTAGCTGCTTTAAGCTTTTCATACTCTTTACTATCTTCTCCAACTGCTAACATACATTCATCTATAAATTTCATTGCTTGTTTGTAGTTACCGCTTCTACTTAAGTTTGTCAATATAAAATTTACATTTGTAGGTGTTGTAAGTGAAGCATCCATTGGAATTACTCTTCTTATTAATTTTATATCATAATCTGTTAATTCTCCAAGCTTAAATTTTGCTTTCAAATATTCTATATGTTTTCCAACTAATTTGGCATCAATATTTCTTGTATATCCAATCATTCCTCTTATATAATTTGTTCTTTTTTCTGCATTTTCTTCTCTATCTTTTTTAGCACTCCTAATTTCTTTAGCTGTTATTTTCCCTTTCTCTTTTAATTCCATTCTAATCTTTGTAATAGAAGATATACTTAATTCTGTTATTTTGATAATCTGTGAAATATCAAAACCTAATTTAGATAATTTTAAAACTTCCTCATCATTTGGTCCAACATGTTGTTCCTTTTTTTCTTTTTCTCTTCTTTGTTTTCTTTTTTCTCTTGCTTCTATAAATTCTTCTTCTGTTATTGCTCCTTCAATTATTAATTTTACCTTATAATCTATAATAGTATTTATATCTATTGTTTTATATCTTACAGTTTCAATCTCTTTAACTTTTTGTTTATGGTTTTCTGCAATTTCTTCAAAAAATAGTCCCTGTTGTAACCCTTCTAATATAATTTCTTTTTTATATTTTTCTTCTCTTTCAAATATAGCTGTTTCCCTTTCATGAACAGTTTCCTCTGTTATTACCCCTTCTTCTTTTAACCTTCTTATTGCTCTTTCAACAAATGTTTTGTTGCAATATGGTATTGCATTTGCTATATCTTGATATATATTTCCCGCTTTATATAATTCATAAATTGTATTCATATCTCTTTTTTCTTTTTCATCTATTGCTGATTTTATTTCATCCTTTGATATTTTTTTTGATTTTATTAAAGATGCTTTTACCACCTCAAATTGGCTAGATTCTATCTTTAATATATTACATATTTTTGGTGTTTTATATCCTAACAACAATAAATTTAATACTTGTATTTCTAAACTTGCCTCAAATGTTTTATCATTTGTATCTTCTTTTGGTTTATTTTCATTTAGCTTCTCTTTTCCCTTCCTGTCTTCTCTTGCGCCTTTTACCTTTCCTTTATTTATTGCTCCGCTCTTTATTTAGTTCTTTTATAAAATTCTCTACTTTTGATATATCCCATTTTGTCTTTTCTGAAATTTCTGCATAAGTTTCCCCTTCTTCTACTCCATTAATAATTATCTGTCTATTTATTCTAATAATTTCTATTTCTTCTTCCGTTATCAAATTATCTTCTATTAATATTTTTACAAATTTTAATATCTCATTTAATTCGCATTTCATATCTTCTGATATTTGTTCTGAGGTTTTTCCTATTTTTATTCCAGATAAGGTTTGCTCTTTTAGTTCTCTTAATCTATTTATTTCTTCTTCTGTAATTTCACCGATCTGATATTAATTCTTTTATAATATTTTGTGTTCCATCTTTACTAAGATTAACTCTATTATCTTTACCTATATTTCTTGCTCTATCTCCTCTTTTTAGTCTCTCTAATATTATTTTTCTTCTAGGGTCATTTTTCTTCTCTCTTATTTTTCTTTCTTTTCTTATATCGTCTATCTCTTTTTTAGTTATTCTATTTTCTTCAATTAATTCTTTTATAAACTTTCTTACACATGATTCTGTGATTCCTATAAAATCTGCAATCTCTATGTTATATTTACCCTCAAGTAATTTATTATATGTAATTTCTTTATACTGTTTTCTTTCTTCTACAGTAAATACTATAATTGTTTTACCCATATTATCTCTTCTCCATATATTTATAATATATTAATTATACTATAAATTTACATAATATGCAAATATAATAAACTCTTTCATTACTTTCTTATCTTATTTATCTTTTCTTGTATCATTTTTATTCTTATTCTTTTTTCTTCTTCATTTTTATCTAATACATCTATGTGGATTAAATTTCCTTCTTTATATGTAAGTTTAAGATTTATTATATCTCCTTCTTCTATATTATATTTAAATTTATCTTGTGGTATTTCTAGCATATCTCCATTTAAAATTTCGCATTTTACAATTTCATCTTCTATGCTATCAATTGCTCCCATATCTTCTATCTCTATTTCTTCTTTAGCTCCATCTCTATGTTTTATTGCTTTTTTTAGACTCTCTTGTAGTTTCTCATTTATATGGCTTTCCCATGTTTTTTCTATATTATTTTTTCTTTCTAAGTTTTCATCTAATTCCATAAATAATCTCTCCTTTATTTAAAAAGAGCATAACTTTTAAAGTTATGCCCCATTTTTGTTTATTATATAATAATATTTATTAAATTTCAATATTTTTTCCATAATAACTGTCTAACAAAATTTGTTTTATCTCTGTAACAAGTGGAAGTCTTGGATTTGCTGTTGTACATTGGTCTTCAAAAGCTTTTTCTGCAAGCATATCTACTTTTGCTAAAAATTCTTTTTCATCTAGTCCTTCATCTTTTAAAGAAGCTGGTATTCCTAATTTTTTATTCATTTCTTTAATTGCCTTTATTAATGATTTTACCCCTTCTTCTTTTGTACTTGCTTTTAATCCAAGTCTTTTAGAAAGCTTTGCATATTTTTCATCTGCTATAAAATATTCATATTTTGGGAAAGATACAAATTTTGTAGGTTTTGTACTATTATATTTTATAACATATGGTAAAATAATTGCATTTGCTCTACCATGTGCAATATGGAATTCTCCTCCTAATTTATGTGCAATAGAGTGATTTATTCCAAGAAATGCATTTGTAAATGCCATACCTGCAATACAACTTGCATTATGCATTTTTTCACGTGCTTCTCTATTTGTTCCATCTTCATATGCTACTGGTAAATAATTATACACAAGCTCAACTGCTTTTTCTGCTAAACCATCTGTATAATCTGATGCCATGTTTGAAACATAACTTTCTATTGCATGTGTTAAAACATCCATACCAGTATCTGCTGTGATTTTCTTTGGAAGAGTCATAACTAAATCTGGGTCTATTATTGCAATATCTGGTGTTAGTTCATAATCTGCAAGAGGATATTTTATATTTTTCTTCTTATCTGTTATAACTGCAAATGATGTTACCTCAGATCCTGTTCCAGAAGTAGTTGGTATTGCAACTAGCTTCGATTTTCCGCCAAGTTTTGGAAACTTATAGGTACGTTTTCTTATATCCATAAATTTTAATTTTAAGCCTTCCACATCAGCTTCTGGATGTTCATAGAATAACCACATTCCGTTTTGCAGCATCTATTGGACTTCCACCACCGAAGTGCTATTATTACATCTGGTTTAAATTCATTCATTAAGTCTACCCCTCTTTGAATTGTTTCAAATGAAGGATCTGGTTCTACATCTGAAAATATCTCTGAATGAACATATTCTTTTCTTTTTCTTAAATGATAAAGTATTTTATCTACATAACCAAGGTCTACCATGGATTTATCAGTTACTATAAATGCTTTTGTTATATCTGGCATTTTTTCTAGATACCCTATAGAACCTGCTTCAAAGTATATTTTTTCTGGAATCTTAAACCATTGCATATTAACACGTCTCTTTGCTACTCTTTTTATATTTATAAGGTTTACAGATGATACGTTTGCTGTTGTTGAGTTTCCTCCAAAAGTACCACAACCTAAAGTTAATGATGGCATGTTTGTATTATATATATCTCCAATTGCACCATGTGTTGATGGAGAATTTACAATTATTCTTCCTACTTTTACTCTTTTTCCAAATTCTCTTATTGTTTCCTCATCTTCTGAATGTATTACAGCAGAATGTCCGAAGTCCTCCAAATTCAATTAACCTTTCTGCTAGCTCAATTCCTTTGTCACTACTTGTTACTGTGTAATATGCAAGTACTGGGCTTAATTTTTCTTTTGAAAATGGATATCCTTCTCCTACTCCTGTTTGTGGAACTACTAATACCTTTGTATTTTTAGGTATCTCAATTCCTGCAATTTTTGCAATATTATATGGGCTTTGTCCTGCTATCTCAGAAATTAATTTTTCTTCTTTAAACATTCCTTTTTCAAGTTTTTCTGTTTCTGCTTTACTTAAAAAATAACAATCATTTTCCTTCATTAATGCTTCAAATTCTTTTGCAATTTCTTTATCTACAATTACGGCTTGTTCTGAAGCACAAATCATACCATTATCAAATGATTTTGAAAGTACAAGATCTGTTACTGCTGTTTTTAGTCTTGCTGTTTTATCAATATAACAAGGCACATTTCCGAGGTCCTACTCCAAGTGCTGGTTTTCCACATGAATATGCTGATTTTACCATTCCTGTTCCGCCAGTTGCAAGAATTAAGCTTACATCAGGATGATTCATTAGACTTCTAGTTGCTTCAACTGATGGTTCTTCTATCCATAAAATACAGTCTTCTGGTGCTCCTTCTGAAACTGCCGCATCTCTTAATATTTTTGCTGTTTCCACGCTACACTTTTGTGCTGAAGGATGAAATCCAAATACTATTACATTTCTTGTTTTTGCTGCAATAATTGATTTAAACATTGTTGTAGAAGTTGGATTTGTAACTGGTGTTACACCTGCAATTATTCCTATTGGCTCTGCAATTTCTTCGTATCCTTCTTCTTTGTTTTCATTTATAATGCCAACTGTTTTATCATATTTTATGCTGTGATATATATATTCAGATGCAAACATATTCTTTGTTATTTTATCTTCATAAATACCACGCCCGAGTTTCTTCTACTGCCATTTTTGCAAGTCTCATATGATTTTCTAAAGCAGCCATTGCCATCTTTTTTGTTATTCTATCTACTGTTTCTTGGTCAAGTTCCATATATTTTTTTGATGCAGCTTTTGCTTTTTTCATAAGGTTATTAATCATTTTGTCCACTTTTTCTTGTTCTTCTTTGCTTATTTCTTTTGCCATTATCAATCATTCCTTTCCTTTGTTAATATTATATGATTTTTTAAAATATTCATTCGTTTTGCCAAAACTATTATATAATAAGTTTAAAAAAAACGCAACTTAGCAAATTCTAAATCATAAATAATTAAGAATTTGTAACATTTGCATAATTGTCTAATACGAAGCTTTTTGCTGTTTAACAGTGAAAAGCTTCTACTATAAAAAAAAGCCATAAAGGCTTTTTTTATTATTGATTATTTTTTATATATTCAACAACATCATTTACAGTAACTATTTTTTCTGCATCAGCGTCAGGTATTTCCATATCAAATTCTTCTTCTAATGACATTATTAATTCTACTATGTCTAAAGAATCTGCAC
>CANSWM010000044.1 GCA_947650745.1 uncultured Clostridium sp.
AATATGCAAATGAAATAATATGTTTTTATTCAAACAATGATCCATATGTAAAATATGAAGTAGAAAAGGAATTTGCAGATACTGTTGCAACAGAGCAAATTTTAATACCAAATGCAGGACACATAAACAGTGAAAGTGGATATGATACATTTGAAGATATAGAGAAGATATTTTAGACAATATGGGAAGTGAAGAACTTGAAGCAAATCTTTTTCACATGCGTCCTTCGCTAGGGTACCAAAAAAAGAGTAGTCAGAAACTACTTTTTTTTATTTCTAACTTTTAACTCCTAGTAAACAATAACATAGAATTATACTTTTTTCAACAAATATAGAGGTTTTTTAGAAGTAAAAGCTATATTTGCAATTTTACATAAAATATGTTACTATATAATAGTAGAAGTATGAACTTCTAAGGTAAATATAATCAAGCAAATTTATGTATTCAAGAAGGGAGAGCTAAGTAATGAAAGAAGAGTTAAGTTTTGATTTACAGGACTTCCGGGAGGCACAAAATGTAGTCCAAAAGATGCAAGACGAATTTTGTAGATTAGCAAAAGAAAAAATTTGTCAAATGGACTCGTTTGACGGACACTATGTAAGATACCCGACAGGAGCAAACGCAGGAAAGGTAGCAGGAGAAGTCTTTTTCAGCAAAGTCGATGTTGCAGGGTTATCTGTTGACTTAACAATGAATTTAAATTGGTATCCATCACATGCTTGCTATGGACTGGAAAGCTTCGAGATGTGTTGCGATGAATTATCAATAAGGGTTATGATTGACAGAAAAACATTGCATGATTTCCATATTTTCTTTACAAAAGGAGATATAAGATACAAATATCGTGTATACGCTCATTAATTTTTTTTGAAGAAACAAATTTGCAAATGTACATCAGAAATTTTGTGTACAGTAAATATCCCTCGGCTAAACTGGGGGATATTTACCGTAATGTAATTTAAGTAGTTTTGTAAAACAATATTGTATTATTTGTTAAAAATAGAAATAGATTATATCTATAAGGTAAGCTAGAATAATGTAAATATGTTTTTTGTGTACTGAGTAATTATTGATTTTTCGGACAGTCTGCTGTCCCAGAACTACACATAATTACATTGATAATTGAAGCGTAGCTTGCTATAATATTAATATAAAGAAAAGGAATATATTTTGGTACATATAATAATGAAGAATGTGTTGGAATGATAGCCCTAGAAAGAGGCTCTATGTAATAGACAAAAAATACTGATTTGGGTATATATTGGTACTATTTACTTTTTTTAGTTTATTATATTGTATGAATTTTAAATGTATGATATAATAATTGCAATGAAGGGGGAATAAAACGTGCTTAAACTATTAAAAAGAAAGTTAATAATGCTGTTTGTACCAGTGGCTATTGTTGGAGGTATTTCAACTAAAACTTTGCTAGTATCTCATAATGTAGATACTACAATTAGTAAGTCACAAGCTTCTAATGTAGAAGAAAATTGTATAAATAATGTAGCAGTAGCTTCTCAAAATTTACAAGAAAATGATGTTCATAAAGAGTTAGAGTTACTATCTGATACAAAAAATTCAAATGATAATTCCCAATATAATAATGATGATAAAAATAATCAGGAAGCCACTAGTTCTAAGTTAGAAAAATCGAATGATAATGTAAACAACAAGAAGACAAATACATCTAAGATAGAAAAATCAAGTAACAATGCAAATAATCAGGAAGCTATTAGTTCTAAATTAGAAAAATCAAGTAATAATATAGAAAATCAAGAAAATGTTAATTCTAAATTAGAAGAAGCAAGTAGTAATGATGAAATAAGTAAGCAAGCAGAGGATAGTTTACAGTCAGCAAATAGTAATATAAATACAGAAAAGAATAGTAGTACAAATACTGCATTAAATGAGAAAATAACAACAATTCATTATGATAGAACTACTTCTATCTATGAGAATGATAATATAACTTTATTAAGGGTAGAGTATTATACAAATAATAAATTAACTTATTATTCTGTTATTGAACAGTTTGATGCTTCAACAAAGTCATATATTGAAAAGATTTATAAATGTAATCGTGAAACTAATATTAATCCTTTAATACGTACAGATGTATATGTTAATGGTAAGTTGACAAAGTCATATTAAACTAGTATTAATCTGGTAACTTCAGGTTTAGGAAGAAGGATGAAGTGCGTATTATTATGATTTATATAGTGTTGAACTTTGCAAAAAATAGTGTTATAATAACATGCACAAGTGAGTTGAAAGTTTCATTTATATCATCTCATTTGAAGAGGAAAAGCAAGTATTGGCACAGATGCTTGTGAAATTCTCTTAGAAAACATACAAACAGTTTTGGAGGATGAAAAAATGAAAAAAAGGAACCGGATTCGAGCAGTGATAATTGCTGCAGTGCTGATATTTTTAATGCCAAATGTGGTACGTGCAGCACATGCAGCACCAGAATTGGAGGAGCCAAAGGACTACAAAGATATGCTTCAGGGAGTTGATTATCTCATCGACTGTGTTGAAGATGATTCGTGGAGTATGACGCACACCTTTTCTTATGAAAGGTCACTTATCGAAAAGAATCTTGCAGAAACTGAGTTTGAAAGTAAAACCACTATTGGAGCAGGGAGTATTTGGAAACCGATAAACGATTTAGCAGAGAAAACTCACCAAATTATTCTTGTTTCAGACTTGTGGGATACGTCAGATGAAACGCTAAATGAGGCAAGGGATATGAGCATGTTTGTACTCGTGCCATATTGGAGCGACAATGAAGAGGCAAGAGAGCATATCGATAATGTGATGTGGAATGAAATCTTTGAGTACTGGGATGAATCAGAGGTGACCGTGATATACTTAGACGGACATTACGAGGTATATGCAAGAAAAGTAATCTATTATGATTAAAAAGAAAGGGAGCTTGTGCCGGCTCCCTGAATATATTTTTAAAAATTTTTGAAAAAATTAAAAAAACACTTGCATTTAATAACAAAAGGTGTTAATATAAATAAAAAATAATTTTAAGTCACAAGAAATATCTTTTTTCTTGTTTAGATTTAAACTCATTAAAGACAATTTTTGTCTATCAAAATTTCTAAAAAATATCAAATTAAGGAAGAGTATGAAAAAAATTATTTATGTAAAAGCAATTATTAGCCTATTTTTGCTACTATGTTCTTTTTGCGTTTTTTCAATAACTTTAACAACTAGACATTTTAAAAATAGAGAAAAAGAAATTACACGGAAATATAAAAAGTATGTTAGACAGTGAAAATAATCAAGAAAAAATTATATTTGAAGATGGAAGCATTGGAATTTTAAAAATTCCAAGTATTAATGTAGAAGGTCCAATCTTTGATGGAACAGAGCAAGAAATTCTAAAATATACAATACGGACATTTTAGAGAAACTAGTTTATGGGAGCGGAAATGTTGCACTTGCGTCACATAATGAAGGCTCATATGCTCACTACTTTTCAAGGATTAAAGAACTTGAAAAAGGTGAAGAAATTATATATATCACAAATATGGGAGAAAGGAGATATTTAGTTTTTGAAAATAAGATTATTAAAGAAACAGATGTAGACATATTAAAAGAAACAAATGAAAATATTATAACGCTAATAACATGTGAAAAAGGAAAGCATGATTATAGAAGATGCGTTATAGGAAAGGAGAAAAATTAATAAAGGAAAGGAATAAAAAATGAAAAAGAAAATTTTTATAACATTTATTTTTATATTAACAATGTTAGGGATGTCAAAAGTTAAAGCTGTATCAACAGGAAATGATATTAATCCACAAGTATCTAATATAGAATCACTAATTCAAACAAATATAACAGGAGATTGGGAAACATTAGAAGCAAATAAGTATACTTCAAGTGAAGTTTTAATATATGAACTTGGAAATACTAAAAAAAATACAAATGATATATTAATAGGAGAAGAAGAAAATAATGCAAGAATACTAAAAGTAATAAGTAGTGCAAACGAAGATGGAGCTTTGGCAAAATTCAAACTAAAAAATGAAGATGATTTATATATTGCAACTAAAATTGCAGTAGATTCATTGTATAAAGGATATACAGTAGAAAGCACCTATAAAATAGCAAACGATTTAAGTGAAGGAAAAGAAAAAAGAGCAGAGGCAATAATAAATGCAGCTATGGAGCTAGAAAAAATAGGGCTAAAGGAAGAAAAAGAAATTACTAGAAGCTTAGAACTAAAAAGAAAAGGAACTCTAGAAAAAGATGATAAAGAAGTAAATTATTGCTCACAAGAAATAGAAATATCATTACAGGGGAGAAAACTTGTAAATTTTACAGCAAGTAGAGGTACATCATGCCAAATAGACTATGATGTAGTTTATCCTAGTATAAAAGAACAAACATTAAATTCTGCAAATTCATTTAAAATAATGGTAAAAAATGAAGATAGGGAAGAACCATTTGAAATAATAGTGTTAGCAAAAGTAACCTATGAAGAAGATAGAATATATGAAGCAAGTTCACGGAAACAATAAATATATAATCTATTCAAAAACAACAAAAACAGAATCAACTTCCATTTATTATACAAACTTTGGAGCAAGTTTATCAATAAATTTAGTAGATGAAGACACAGGAGAGAAAGTTTATGGAGGAATTATTAGGATAAGCGGAAGAGAATATGTAATAGACGAAGAAAATAAAATGATATTTAAAGATATTGGAAAAGAATATATCTACGTAAATTTTATAAATATACCAGAAGATTATCTATATCCAGATGATGAATATAGAATAATTGTACCTTATAGAGAAGATTATATAGAAAATATTAAACTTACACACAAAAAAGGAGAAATATCAATAAAAACCAATATAGCAAATGCAACTTATGAAATATATAGTCTAGAAGGAAAACTTTTATATACATATAAAACAAATGCAAAAGGAGAGTTTTATACAGATAAAATAAATACAGGCAAATATATACTTAAGCAAAAAGATACATTAAATGGGTATGAAAAAGTTGATGATACTCAATTTGAAATAGGATATGAAGAAAAAACAAGTATAGTATTAAACCATGGTAAAAAAGAACCATCAAAAGAAATTAATGTAGAAGATGGCACACAAAATAAATTACCAAATGCAGATGATAAAAAAGATGAAAATCAAAATGAAAATGAACCCAAAGAAGAGAATCAAACTAATATAAAGGGAGAATGGCAAGATGAAGTTAATAACAATGTTGAAAACACAGAAAAAGTAAGTTCACAAACAGGTAAATATACTCAAGAAATATCAAGACTTCCAAGAACTGGCAATGATTATTTTTATACCAAATTAATTTTATCAAATATAATTTTATTTATAATTCTTGTGATGTTTATTCAAAAAAAACAGACTGCTAAATAAAAAACAGTCTGAATTTCAAAAAGTTTAAAGAATGATACAAATTAAACCACCACTGCCTTCATTAACAATACGCTCTAAAGTTTCTTGTAATTTTAATTGAGCATCTTCAGGCATTCTGTATAATTTGTTTTGCAAGCCTTCATTTACAAGCTCATGTAAGCTCTTACCAAAGATATTTGATTCCCAAATTTTTTTAGGGTCAGTTTCAAATTCAGAAAGTAAATAGGTAACAAGCTCTTCTGACTGCTTCTCTGAGCCAACAATAGGAGATACTTCAGTTGTAATATCTGCTCTTATCATGTGAATACTTGGAGCTTTGGCTTTTAGTTTTACGCCAAATCTAGAGCCTTGTTTAACCATTTCTGGTTCATCTAAAATTAATTCTTCCATTGATGGAGTCACAATTCCATATCCTTTAGCTTTTACCTCTTCCAATGCATATGCAATTTTATCATATTCCTTTTTAGTTTGAGAAAGAGAAGTTAAACAAGAGAATAAATCTCCTTCATCAGAAACTTCTACTCCAGTCATTTCAGTTAAAATTTGATAGAATAAATGCTCTTTTAATGTAATATTAATGCAAACATTACCATTTCCAAGGTTAATTTCACTAAGGCTTGAATTACTAATTATTTCAGTAGATTGTATGCTAGATAAACTATCATTTATTTGCTTTAAAACAGAAACATTATTAAATGCAGTTTTTATTTCAGAGAATAATTCTTTTTTTAACCAATGTTCATCTGATAAACCTAAAGTCCATCTTGGAAGAGAAATATTCATTTGTTCTATTGGAAATTCGTAAAGTAGTCTTCCAAACATATCATTAATATCATCAATAGCTAAATTAGCGCAATCAGTTGGAAGAACAGAAACTCCATATTTTTCTTCCAATTTATTTGCAAGTTCTCTTGTGTAATTAGAGGTTGGGTCTTCACTGTTTAAAACTATTACAAAAGGTTTATTTAGTGCTTGAAGTTCAGAAACAACTCTTTCTTCTGCTTTAATATAGTCTTCTCTTGGAATGTCTGTTATACTTCCATCAGTTGTAACCAAAATTCCAATTGTAGAATGCTCAGAAATAACCTTAGTTGTGCCAAGTTCAGCAGCAGTTTCAAAAGGTATTTCTTCGTCAGACCAAGGCGTTTTAACCATTCTTGGAACGTCATCTTCTAAATATCCTATTGCGTTATTTACTAAATAACCAACACAATCAACAAGTCTGGTTTTAAAACGAATATTATCTCCAAGAGTAATTTCTATTGCTTCATTAGGAACAAATTTTGGCTCAGTAGTCATAATAGTACGACCAGCAGCGCTTTGAGGCAATTCATCCTGAGCTCTTTCCTTTTTGTATTCATTTTCGATATTAGGAATTACAAGTAGATCCATAAATCGTTTTATAAATGTCGATTTTCCAGTTCTGACAGGACCTACAACGCCAATATATATATCGCCATCAGTTCTAGATTGTATATCCTGATATAAGCTTAAATTTTCCATTTTACTACCTCCATAATAAATGTTTGTACAATTAACTTTACTAATGTATATTAGAAAGATAAAACAAATATTACAAAAATACTAAAAAACTTTGATAAGAGCTAAAAAGTATTGTATAATTAGTAAATAAAGCTTTATTCTTAGATAAGGAGTAAAATATGAAAGTAATAATTATACGGTGGAGGAGCGGCACGGAATGCTTGCTGGAATATCAGCTGCAAAATCAGGCTGTGAAACTATAATACTAGAAAAAATGAATGCATGTGGAAGGAAAATGAGAATAACTGGAAAAGGAAGATGCAATATAACAAATGCAGTAAATATATCAGAATTTATAAAAAATATACCAGGTAATGGTAAATTTTTGTATAGCTGCTTTCAAAAGTTTACAAACGAAGATATAATAAAAATTTTAAAAGAAGAGAACTTGGATACAAAAATTGAAAGAGGAAATAGAGTATTTCCTGTAACAGATAATGCTCAAAGTGTAATAGATGCTTTATATAAAAGATTAAAAAAATTAAATGTAAAAGTTATTTTAAATGCAGAAGTAACAAATATTATATTAGAAAATGAAAAAATATCTGGTGTTAATTATAATGAAAATGGAAAAGAACAAAAAATCTATGCAGATAAAGTGATTTTAGCAACGGGTGGAGCAAGCTATAAAGCCACTGGTTCTACAGGCGATGGGTATAATCTTGCAAAAAGTGTAGGTCATACTGTAACACCATTGAAACCACGGACTTATACCACTTGAATGCTATGAAAAAGAAATAGCAAAATCTATGCAAGGGCTATCTCTTAAAAATGTTTCTATTAAACTTATAGATAAGTCAAAAAATAAAATAATATATGAAGACTTTGGAGAGATGATGTTTACGCACTTTGGAGTTACAGGGCCTATTATAATAAGTAGCTCTTCGAAACTTACAAGATATAAAAATGTAGAAGAATTATTTATAAACAAGCAGATTGAACTTGCAATAGATTTAAAGCCTGCTTTGGATAAGGAAAAATTGGATTTGAGAATAAGAAGAGACTTTGAGGAGCAAAAAAATAAAAGTTTTAAAAATAGTTTAGATAGGCTACTACCACAAAAAATGATAGAACCAATTATAAAGCTATCAAGAATTAATCCAGAAAAGAAAGTAAATGAAATAACTAAAGAGGAAAGACATACTATTCGGTGAAATTATAAAAAATTTCAAATTTACAATTAGTAAGTTTAGACCATTAGAAGAGGCAATAATAACAGCTCGGAGGAATCGAAACACGCGAAATTAACCCTAAAACAATGGAATCTAAACTCATAAAAGGATTATTTTTTGCGGGAGAAGTAATAGATGTAGATGCATATACAGGTGGGTTTAATCTGCAAATTGCATTTTCAACGGGATATGTTGCAGGAGGTAATAATGTTTAAAACGATTTTAAAAAAAAGTAGTTCTGAAATAATAGAAAAAAAGTCAAAATTTATAGCAAATGCTTTATATATAGAGAGTGTGGAAGAGGCAGAAAAAATTATAGAAAGTTTAAAAAAGAAGTACCATGATGCAAGACATAATTGCTATGCATATAGAATATTAGATGAAAAGCAAATACGAGAAAAACAAAGTGATGATGGAGAACCAGCGCGGAACAGCAGGAGCGCCGATACTTGGGTTACTTCAAAAAACGGAACTCGTCAATGTACTTGTAGTGGTTACAAGATATTTTGGAGGAGTTTTACTAGGAACAGGAGGGTTAGTAAAGGCATATTCAGAAGCGGCAAGTCTTGCTATACAAAGTGGGAAAATAGTTAAAAGGGTTAAAGGATATGTTGCAGAGGTGACTTTGGAGTATCAAAAACAAGGTGAGTTTGAATATATTTGTGAAAATAATAATATAATAATTACTTCTAAAGAATTTACGGATAAAATAAAAAATTTAATAGAAATTTCTGAAGAAAAATATGTAGAATTATTTGGAGAAAATGGGAAAACGGATACCCATAATTTACCAATTACGATAAAAGAAATTAAATATATTATTAAAGCTTAAAAATATAATAAAATCACGAAATTACGACTTTAAGGAATAAACAAAAAACAAAAAAATAAAATAAAAAATCTGATAAAATCAAAAAAATCTATTGCCAAAATTTGGAAAAAGTAATATAATCAAAAATGTAAAATTTTTACAAATAAAAAACGAGGAGGATAAAGAAGTGAAGGACAAACTGTCGATTTTGGTAGCAGATGATAATGTTGATTTTGCTAGAACTTTAACAAGTTGTATTGAAAAAGAAGAAGGGATGGAAGTTATTGGAATTGCACAAGATGGATTAGAAGCAATAGATATGATAAGTAACACGAAACCAGATGTAGCAATATTAGACGTAATAATGCCACAATTAGATGGATTAGGAGTATTAGAAAGAATTAAAAATTCTGAAATGGATAAAAAGCCAATATGTATAATTTTATCAGCAGTAGGACAAGACAAAATAACGACAAGAGCAATAGAATTAGGAGCACAATATTATGTGGTAAAACCTTTCGACATTGATTTACTAATAAGAAGAATAAAAGAGTTAAAGTATTATAAACCAATGAATTTTAAAAGCTCAGGAGTATCAAAAGATTTTAAGACACCATACATAGATATAATACCAGATAAGAGAAAGGAAGTAGAAAGCTTAGAGGCTTTAGTTACAAATATTATTCATGAAATAGGAGTGCCAGCGCATATTAAAGGATATCAATATTTAAGAGAAGCAATAATGATGGTAGTAAATGATATAGATATAATAAATCAAATAACAAAACAGCTTTACCCAGAAATTGCAAAAAGATTTAAAACAACACCTAGCCGTGTAGAGCGTGCAATACGCCATGCAATAGAAGTAGCATGGGGAAGAGGAGATGGAGAAACGGTGGAAAGCATTTTTGGCTACACAGTATCAGCAGCTAAACGGAAAGCCAACAAATTCAGAGTTTATTGCCATGATAGCAGACAAGTTAAGGCTTGAACTTAAATCTGCATAAGACATGCAAAGGCTTAAAGTGGTAAATAAAATAAAACCTCTTTCTTGTTAAGAAATTCATTTACAAGAAAGGGGTTTTTATTAGATTTTATAATAACTTATCTTGGAGTAGAACGACGATGTGCTCTTACTTTTATTCCATTTGCTCTAGTGTAAGAGTGAACTGTTACAATTTTTTTATGTTGTATTCCTCTGATGCTTGTTTTTGTTTTTGCCATATCATTACCATTTCCTTTCTTAGTTGGAAATTTTCTTGATAATATATTTTTTTTGTGCTATAATATTAGTGGAGTAATACCAAGGTGGGTGACCAACTAAATCCCCATCTATAAAACTGGTAGCATGTAAGAGATGTTACCAGTTTTTTTGATAACTAAATTTTTAATAACTCATTAAACATGTCTCTACGTTTTCCATTTGGTTTGTTATTAAAATCAACTTCTTTATACCAATTTAACAATTTCTGATTCTTTTCATATGGTAATGTGTTAGTTCCGAGCAAATACAAAGTAACCAGTTAAGTAAGTGATATAATCTATTCTATCTGGATTTTTTAAATTATTTAGTTTGATAAAGTTTATTGAAGTATCTAAAGCATCTAGTGTAAGAGAAAAACAAGTTTTGAGTTTTTCTGCTGTTAAATTGCAAAGCTGGTTTTCTTTTACATCAGATGGAATAGGGGTAAAGTTTAAAGAATGTTCTTTTCCTATAATTAATTCTAAAGCACAATTTAAGTTGGCAATAGGAATAGAAACTTCTGTGTCTTTAACACTAAAAAGATTAAACCCAGCTTCATCTAATTTTTGCTTATATATTTTTGTGTATTGAGAATAAACATCAATGCCTGCTAATCTTAATTTGGAAAATTTCATTTGAATTTTTGTAACTCTACTTCCTGCATTGTTTAATACTTCAAACCAATCAATTTGCTCTTTTTCAGTTAAATTTTCAGCAAGATTTATTGTGTAATTATAATCTCTTAATTTACTTCTAGCTTGAAGCAAAATGTTTGTGATTTCTGGTTTCTTTAGTAATTTAGACTGATTAACATAATTGAAAAACACATCAGTATCTTTATTTAACAAGATACCAGCAGGAATTTGAGAAGATTTTATACTTTCATTATCAATAGACGTAGTAAAAATGCCCCTTTGTAGATCTAAAACAATACAGCTAAAGTCAGGATGATTTATATAGCATTTGTAGTTTGTAGAAAGTCTTTGCTGACCATCGGTAACAGAGAGTTGCCCTAGTTTAAAAGGTTCAATAATGGCACGATTTATAAAAGTTATTTGTGTTACACAATTAGAATCGTCTGTTATTTTATTAACTGAAATTGGAGAGATAGGAGCTTTTCCGTTCAATTGGTAGTTTAATAGACTTACACATTTGCCTGTAGACCAGCTTATATCACGCTGATATAGGGGCAATGTGATATCATTTGTTTCAATTTTTTCACATAAGTTTAATGCTGACATTTGAAATGTTTGCTTAGTTGGGTTGTAAGCAACCATTTTTTTTAAAGAATCACTTAGTTTCATCATTTTTTTCCTTCTTTCGACTAAATTATACATATAGGGTAAAAAAAAGTCAAGTATTTTAGAAAAAATATTTAAAGCTGCAAATATAAAATTTAAAAAACAAAATTTTATGTTTGCAGCAGAAAAACAAAAATGGTAAAAACTGTAAAAATATTTTTCTAAAATAATGGCTTTAAATAAAGAAATATGTTTTAATACTGTGAAATAAAAACAATAAAAATTTGAGCAAGCGGAATTATTTTACCCTCGGATATGGGATTTTCTTATCTGTTAAACCAGCCAGATAGTCTACGGATGTATTATAAAATTCTGCTAGTTTTATTAGGTTATAGATGTCTATTGTTATTTCACCACTTTCATATCTTGCGTATGTTTGTTGAGTACAATTTAGTAGTTTTGCTAGTTGTGTTTGAGTTAAGTCATTGTCTTCTCTTATATTTCTTAAACGTAACATATAATCACCTTTCTGAAAAAATTATAAAATATTCTTGTTACGTGTATTGACATTTACACGTAATACGTGTATTATAATAATGAAAATAACACGTGATACGTGTATGAAGTGCGATTATCTTTTTATGTTTGGGAGTCTTCTATTATATGGTTTGGGTTTGTTTGGTTTTGACTTTGCCATATTTTGGACTTCCAAACATAAGGAGATAGTGTGGGTTGATGATGTTGTAGTTAGTGCTAAAATTGACGGCTGCTAACTTTTGGATATATTTTTTTAAGCCAATTCTTCGAAGAAATGTGTGAAAAATGTATGAGAAAAATCCAAATTTTCTACTGTGCAAATAACATATATTAATTTTCTTACTACAAAAATAACATGAATCAACTTTTTCAATATAAAAACAACATGAATCAATGTAGGGGCGTCGTCCCGACGTCCGTTGCTCCAACGACTTTACTATAGAAAATAAATTATTATTAAAACAATAAAAGAATTGAAATAAAAACAAACAATAAAAAATCAAAAGAAAGAAAGGAAAACACAAAATGATAAAATTAACCT
>CANSWM010000045.1 GCA_947650745.1 uncultured Clostridium sp.
ATCTCCTAAGCTACCTGTGTGTGTGTGTGTGTGTGTGTGTAGAGTAGCAAGGCTTCCGGCTATATCATTCTTTTTCATTTTTTGGTTTTTCCTTTTTTTATCTAATTCATATATTTTATTATATCCATACATCATACAAAAGTCAATAGCAATTTTTTCCATACAAATCTCATCAATATTTATATCAGCTTTTATAATCTCTAGCTTCATATATAGTAAAATCTCCATCATTATATAACATTCTATAACTGCTATTTCGTCCTAAATATATATTTAAATTCGAATCCGCATTTGTGATTATATGTGTAATATCGTACTTTTTTAATACATCCTCATACCACACTTGTAACGACGAAGCTTTCATATAATCTAAAAACACATCATCCTCCTTCTTATTAAATACTGGATCATATACATCTGCTCTCCCATCTATAAATACTGGTATATCTTGAAATAGAAGATAACTTCCATAATTAAAATCATTAAACAACCTCATATTATCTATATCCACATTCTCTTTTAGCCATTTAGAAGCAAGAGTGGGGTACAATTTAGTGTCTACATAGCTTTGTGATGCGATACTCCTATATCCTATAATTGCAATTATTACTATTAATAATATCACATACGTCATTTCCTTAAACTTTAATAGTTTACTTAATAAATTATCTATTTTTTTCATTGTATTTTTACTATCATTTTGCATCCTATCAAAAAGCAATTTATTTATTATACACATAGTACAAATAAAAAATATTGCAAATTGTTTGTATGATATCAGCGCTAATAAACTCATTCCCATAAGCATAATTACATCTGCTAACTTAACTTTTGTTTTATTTGAAAATAGCAATGCAATTATTACCGCAAACATAAATAATAAATTATAGTCATTTATTAGTACGACTGGTGAATGCTCTACTATAAAGTTCATAGTATTTCCTATTATTGACTTTAAAGTATAAGTATATGGTATATCTCCAAGTGGTGTCAATAATCCTGCACATATACAAATTATAAATATTAACAATAGCCATTTTGACCTTTGGTTTCTTTTTATGATTATTTTTTGTTCTTCTTTTTTTTCATATAACTTTAATTCATCTCTTAGCATATCCAATTTTGTTTGCTTTTTTATTATCTGCTCTTGCTTTTTTAATTTTAAAATTTTCTTTTCTATTTTTCTTATTTTTAATGCACATAAATTTTCTTTTGTTATGAAAGTTATTAAATATTCTACAATATATGGTAAATAAATCACTAAATATATAGGAAATAATGCAGCATGACAATTTGCAAGAATAATTGAATCTAAAATTAATTCTATTATATATCTTTTTTTACCTGTTTCAAGGAATATTTCAATACATAATATTTCTAATACTAAGCACATTATTGTTATAATCTGCGCTCTTGCTGCCATATATTCTTTTAACATATATATGCTTGCTATGGTTATCACTGCTGAAATCTCATAATTTTTACTTACCTTTATATTTGTATAGTATATAAGCAGATATATTACAATGGCCACTAACACTGTAAATATATATATACCTAAAAAGTCAAAAATATTATATATCTGATAAAATATAGTATCTATTAACCAATGCGGATAAGTGTATGTTATTCCTTCTATCCATGCAAATGGTTCTATCTTATCATATATCACTTGAATTCCATTTTGGCAAATATACTCTCCCACTTTTATCATATAATACGTATCTTCTTGGAATGTTTTTGGTACTGTGCTTATTGTAAATAGAACTACCACAACTACTATAATTATGTTGAATTTGCTTTTGTCTTTCAATTGCCTTGCTCCTCTCCTAAAACTTCTACTATTTCTTCATTATTTTCTTTTGGCTCACTACTTATAACTACAAATTTTTGTCCATCTATTGTTATTTCATATAGTCCTATTTCTTCGTCCATTTCTAAATTTTCTATCCCCTCTATTTCTTGGATTGCTTCTTCTAAGCTCTTTTTTGGATTTAGTGTAAAGTCTTTAATTGCCATGTCCAATTTATCTTTTGGATTAATTATAATATTTTTATACCCTTGTATTATATAAAATATTAATATTACCAGAATAACTAAGGAGCATATCCAAATCACTGCTTGTAAACCTTTAAATAGTAATTTTCTTTTTAATTTCAATTTTCTTTCCAATAAAATTCCTCCATATATTACTATATACATTACGGATTAGATAAAACATACCAATTATCACCTTGAACACCATCTACTGGATAGGCTGTCTCTGAGTAAGAAGTTGTTGTACCGCTTCTTTGTTTCACTTCTTTTGGTTGTAGAACTGGAAATTTCGAGAGTAATAGGCCACTCAAGTAAGCGAACTTGCCTATTTTTAGTTCCGATATATCCTAATGCCATCTTTTTAACTCCAGCTACACAGTTCAAATTACTCTTATTAAGGTCTAATCCTGTTGTTGAAGTTGGTTCATACCAGAATGTGCTATAACTAGTTGTACTAGAACTTCTAACATAAGTACAAACTATGTTACTTTTAGTTGATCCCGTCCCCCAAAAGCTGCTCATCATCCATGCATTATAAATTCTCGAATAACAATAAGTCAATCTACCGTCTTCCTTGATGATTATAGCAATATACTGGATTATCGCTTCCAACATTATTATAGCAGCAAATTGTTGCATTTTTTGATGGTCGGCTTGCTACCTTGTCCGTGTAAGTATTAGTAATAATAACACCATAATAATCCCATACAAACAATTTAGTTGGAACATTTGTCAAAGTAGATGTACTTATGTTACCTGCATTATCTGTTACCTCTACCTTAATTGTATTGTTCGTTCCTGAAGTCAACCCAGTTACACTTTTCGAACTACTATTTAAAGAAGTCGTATCGGTAGTTTTAAGAACATTGCCTAAATAATATTTATATGATTTTATTCCAGAAATATTATCACTTGCTCCAACAGATACTGTTGTTTCAGTAGCAGATGTTGAATTTGTTGTAGTATTAGATATGATCGGAGGAGTTGTATCTCTTATACAAGCCAGAGTTTGACTTATTTCTGATAATTTTCCATAATTATCCTTCATATATGCATTTATTTTATAGTTTCCGGTCCTCTGTTATTGTAAATGTATAATTGGTTCCTATATAATCTGTATAATTTGAACCATTTATAGTATATCTTATCCCTGTTGCTGAGGATTCTCCTTCTGCTGTATCTATTATTTTTACTGTTACTGTACCTGTATAATATCCATTTGTCATTGGCCCTGAAATTTCTACTTTTGGAGTCCCTAATACACCTTTTGTTATTACATGAGTTGTTAATGAATCTTTATAATTTCCAGCATTATCATATACCCTTACATAAACATTATATTCTGTGTTTGCTATAAGTCCAGTTACTTCACATGTTCCCGTTGTCTTTGTATCTACTTTTGTTTGGTTAATATAATATTCATATCTTGATACTTTCGACGTTTCATCTCCTGCTGCTATTGTTATTTCAAATCCCGTTGCTGTTATCTTGCTACTTTCTATTATTGGAGTTCCAACTTCTGGTTTTATCGTATCTTTATGTACTTCTATTATTTTGGGAATTTCTTGTCTATTTCCAGCCTTATCTACTGCCAACATTTTTATTTTATATTGCCCATCCGTTTCTATTTTTATTGGAGTTTCCATATCTTTTACATATGTTATTGGTTTTATTATTTCTCCACTAATTGCTTCTGTTACTTCATATTCATATCCGTTTAATGTATCAGTCTGATTTTCTTGGTCTATTACATCTACAATTTTTACAACTCCGATTTGATACTATCCATCCATTCTCTCCTACATCTGCTTCTACTTCTACTTTAATTATCTCTGGTTTAATATTATCAAATTTTAACATAATTGACACTTCTTCTGACTGATATCCTTCTCCATCTTCTGTCCAGGCTGTTATTATCACAGCTCCAACTGTTGTTATATCAAATTCTCCATTATATATGTGTCTTTCTTCCTGATCTGTTGATAATGTATAATAAATATCTTTTGCTGATATACTATCCGTTTCAATTTTTATTTTTGGAGTAGTTACATACCAATCATTTTCTCCGTTTGCTACTTCTGGTGTAACTGTTATCTTTGGTATTGTTAATTTATCTGATATTGTTGTTGCTTTTACCCATGCATACCTTAAAGCTCCCTTATCTGATGTTACTTTTATTGTATACCAACCTGTTCCAGATTCGTTTATATCTATTCTAATTTCTTGTGATAAATCTGTTACTGTTTGTATCACTTCTCCTTTATATATTAGCTCTAATTTTTCTATATCACCTTTTTCTATGCTAACTTTTGCAATTATACTTGTAATATTCTTTTCATAACTTGCTTTAATATTAGGAAATACTGTTTTTGCTCTTCCTATATACTCTATGTAGTTTACTCCATAATTTCCATTATAATATACTTGAAATGTATATCCATCTACTGTTGTAACTAATATATCTTTATTTGCTATTTCATTGTTTGTTGTGACTTCCACATTTTTTACCCATGTTGTTTCATTTTTTATTTCCTTTGCTAGCTCTTCTTCATCAACTTCTTTCCCCATTGCTGAATTTAATGCTACTACACCTATTATTTTTTGTTTTATTTGTTCTTTATACGATTCGATATTATATTTATCAGCTGCTGTTTCTGTACTCTTAAAAATACTTTCATCTCCTACAATTGCTCTTATAGCTATCGAAGACAATATTATTAATATTATTATTGAAATTAATAATGCAATAAGTGTTATTCCATTTTCAAAAATTCCAAATTTATTTTTTTCCATTTTAGTTTTCCTTCTTTCTTTTGATTAATTATTTCTATTACTAGTTACTTATTTAAGTTATTTATATATTTTAAATTAAAATTATCTCCTTATGTTTGGAAGCTTTATATATGGAAAAGTCAAAACCAAACAAAACCAAGCCATATTGCTTCCAAACATAAAGAGATGTATAGATATCTTGTTATTGTACATAATATATTGTGTACAATAATTGTACACGATATATTGTGTATTGTCAATACATAATATATTATTTGTTTTAAAATATATTAAGGGGAGCAAAAGTATGTATAGGAGAATTAGAGAATTAAGAGAAGACAATGATAAAAAACAAATTGAAGTATCTAAAATACTAAATATATCTCAACAATATTATAGTGAATATGAAAAAGGCAATAGACCAATTCCTATAGAAAAATTAAAATTATTAGCAAAACTATACAATACAAGCATAGATTATATTGTAGAACTAACAGACGAAAAATTACCATATAAAAGAAAAAAGCGGAGATTCTTAATAATTATAAATCTTCGCTTTATTTTTCATCTACTCTATTGGCCCAAACAACTCATCAAACTTTGCTTCCAATTCCTTTTGCAAATCCACTCCACTTGGTGTTTCTTCAAACTCCTCATCATTTATTTCATCTTGTGGAAGAATTGGTGGCATATCATCTATCTCCTCTTTACTAATCTTATTTTCAGAAGAAGCACTATTATTTTCAGTCTCTTCAAACAAATCATCCAAACTCTCAACTTTTAAATCCTTAGCTGTTCCGCCCTTGTTATCTGCCACATAAGGATTATATGGATTATACTTTCTCCATTCTCCTCTTCCTGTATCCCTTGGCTCATTATGACTTATAGTATACTCAGCAAGCTTTCTTGCCTCTGGCTTTAAGAAATAATAATACTTCTTCGCCTTTACAGGCCTAATACCCTTTTCAAAAATAATACAATAATCATTATCAAACCTTCTAAGCTCATCAGGTGTCAAAAGTGCCCTTGCATTTATTTGGTCTGATACACTCTTTCCTTGCATCCAGTTTTGCCTATCCTTATTTACAGAAATATTAGTCCTCTCTACTGTTTTTTCTCCTAAAGCTTTTGAGAAATACTCTACTGTTTTTTGTGAGTTACTTCCAAGAAAAACATGAGTATCACAGTTACCAATTATTGTTTCATATGATTTTTCATAAACTGCCTCTAATTGGTCTAAGTTCTGCAAAATAACACTAAACTGTATACCTCTACTTCTACTTGTAGATATCTTTTTATCAAAATCTGGCACTTGCCCAATATTTGCAAACTCATCTAGTATAAAAAATGTTTGCATAGGAAGTCTTCCACCACTTAAATCTGCAAAATCATATAATTGTTGTATCATCTGAGCAAAAAATATTGTAAGCAAGAAATCATATGCAGTATGTGTATCAGAAGATATAACATAAACTGCTGTCTTCTTCTTTCCTATTTCTTCAAAATCTATTGTATCTGTTGATGTAAGCTCTGCAATTTCTCTTGAATCAAACTTTCCAAGCTTTGATTGAAGTGAACTTAATATTGACCCATAAGTTTTTTCTGGAGCTATCTCTATAGATTTATAATACATTCTTGCTGGATGGTCATATGGAAGCTGTTCCATAAGCTCTGAAAGAAGGTTATTTCCACCTTTATTATTAGCAGCTCTAACAAGTTCTGCACAACTTGCTAAATTTTGTTCTTCTTCTGGTCTTGTTGCTATTAAATAATATATTAAAGATTTAAGTAATAGCTCTGCCATATCATCCCAATATGGGTCTGATGTACCTCCTTCTATTTTTTGCCCTTTTACAATTGTGTGTGCAATTACGTCTACATCTAGTTCAGATGCAACATGCATAAGAGGGTTATATCCATCACTATTTTCAGGTCTAACTAGATTTAAAACTTTAATTTCATATCCGTTTTTCTCTAAGAAACCTGCTGTTTTATCATAAAGCTCACCTTTAGGGTCTGTAAATACATATGACCCAAGCATTTGATAAGCATTAGGAATTGAATAAGATGCAGATTTACCAGAACCTGAACCGTCCAACTACTAAAACATTTACGTTTCCTCTTTTATCTACTGGTAGATAATTATTTTCAGCAAGAATTATTCCTTTATTCCTACTTAAAACCTTATATTGTTCTCCCTTACTTGCCCAGTCACTTGAACCTTGTTCTATATCAGTATATGCATTCTTTGGAGCTGTTTTTACAAATCCTACAAACATAGCTATCCCATAAACTATTGTAAATTTCCATATTAGGCTAAAAAATTCTTTTGCATATTGTATAAAAGTTCCAAACACATTTCCAAACTCCGTATAGCTATTTACGAACTTGTCTATAAATTGTCCAAAATCAAATTCTCCGATTTACGACTGCAAAATGCTGTGCATAGCTAAAAGGCATAACAATAACTATGGTCATAAAGAGCCATAGTATTGCAAAAATTATAAATCTATTTTTATTTCTTTTTATTGTCCCTTCAATTTTGTAATGCAAGCTTCTCACCTACTCTTTTGTATGTTTTAGTCTCTTTCCTCGCCTTGTTCTTTTCCATTTGCTGATAAAACTTTCTTTCCGTCTCTTGATTTTCTAATTAATTCTCCATTTGGAGCTATTTCAAATCCATGATCTTCAGTTTGTAATGATAATACTCCATTTGCACCTTTTTCAAATCCTAGTAATTTTAGTAATGCATCATTATCAAATTCTTTTCCATCCCCTGTTATTACTTGTGTCTTTTCTTGATTTGCTGCAAATTGTGTATATGTAACAGTAACGTTATCATTTTTTCCTGCTGGAATTCTTTTCTTTTCTTTCACTTTTGTCATTGTCATTTTAACTTCCTCCCTAGTCTTCTCTTATTTCAAATGCGAAATAAGATTTATATGGTTTTAACTTACACTTTCCCTTTACCTCATTTGTTTTTTCATCAAAATACAATACTGGCTTAATTTCTTCTGCTGTTTCTGGGTCTATAATTGATATTGCTCTTTTTAAGTTTGGAGTATAATTAAAATCTTTTGACTCCCCTGGTTTTTCTGAGTATAATGTATCAAACTTAAAAGGTGCTGGTTTTTTTGTTATTCTTACTTCGTCGCCAATTAATATTCCCATATTTATTACTACTTTTTCTTGTCCAAACGATAAAATAACAAGTTGATTACCGGTCAGGAGATGGTTCATCTACAAAATATGTTTTACGTGTCATATCTCCTCTTAACTCTGCTGTATAATCTAACCTTTCTACCGTGTATTTGGGATATTCATTTAAATATTCTTTTTCTGTTTTATTTACTTGATATATTACTGTATTTATACCCTTTGGATCCGTGATACTAAAATGCTTGCCTATGTCCATTTTTAATACCAATCCTTTCTTAAATTCTGCTCCTTCTTCTTTGGTAAAATCACTACTAAACATAATTATACATTATTTTTGTGATTTTGTCAATAAAATGTGCTTATTTTACTAGTCTCCCCTACATATTGGTTTTGAAATTTCTTTTAACTTTTCATATAATTTAATTTCTTCTTCTTTCATGTTTTTATCTACCATGATTCTAATTTCAACAACTAAGTCTCCGCGGCCACCTTTACTATCTTTATAACCTTTCCTTTGAATTTTTATCTTTTCTCCGCTTTGTATGCCTTTTGGAATATAGACTAAATCTCCTCCATCTATTCCTTCGACTTTAATTCTTGTGCCAAGTGCTGCTTCCCATGGTGCAATATTTAAATATGTATAAAGATTACACCCCTCAAGTTTAAACTTTTTATTTTCCTCTATATTTATTTTGATGAATAAATCACCATTTTTTCCGCCATTTTTCCCAGATTTTCCTTGTCCGATTAGTCTTATTTTTTCTCCATTTCTAATACCTGCTGGGACTTTAACTGTAAATGTTTTCATTTTTCCGGTCAACTGCACGAAGAGAAATTTTCTTGCTTGTCCCAAAAAATGCCTCCTCTATTGATACTCCAATAGAGGTTTCTATATTATCTCCTTTAACTTGAACTTTTTTATTTTTTGTTACTTCTTTTACTTCTTTTTCTTTTTTTGCACCAAAGAACATATTAATAGCTTCTGAAAAAATTGTATCTGCGCTTTTCATGTTATTTGCATTTTGTTCTTTATTTCTATCTTTTCCAATATTTCTATTCCAACTTCTATCATACTTTTTCTTAGAACTTGGATTTCCTAGTATTCTATATGCCTCATTAACATCTTTAAATCTTTCTTCTGCTTTTTCCGCATTATCATTCAAATCTGGATGATACTTTTTAGCTTGTTCTCTATATGCTACTTTTATATCATCTACTGATACTCTATTTGTTTCAAAACCTAGTATTTTATAATAATCTTTAAATATCATTTTACATCCTCCATATTATGGTATGGTTATTATATCACGACTTCTCCCCAAGTTCAATCAATTTATCTAATAATTCACTATATTTTATTCCGAACATTTTCAAATAGCTTTGGATACATACTTATTGTAGTAAATCCTGGCATTGTATTTATCTCATTTAAATATATTTTTTCTGTTTTATCTTCAACAAAAAAGTCAATTCTTGATAGCCCTTTTCCGTCTATTGCTTTAAATGCTTTTACTGCATTTTTTCGGATTTCTTCTATCTTTTCTTTTGAAATTTCTGCTGGAATTATAGTTTTGGATTCTTTACTTTTATATTTTGCATCAAAACTATAAAATGTATCTTGCATTTTTATTTCTCCAACACTAGAACATAAGATTTCTTCATTTCCAAGTACTGCACATTCTACTTCTTTTCCGACTATTTGCTCTTCAATAATTATTTTTTTATCAAACTTACTTGCATAATCTATATACTTTTTTAATTCTTCTTTTGAATTTGCTTTGTTTACTCCTACACTAGAGCCAGAGTTAGACGGTTTTATAAACATCGGATAATTTAAATTTTCTTCTATCTTATCACATATTTTTTCTACATCAAAAAGTGTTTCATTAAAGTTTTTATCAATATATATGTATTTTTCTTCATACTTTCTTATATACTGAGATTTAGCTTGTTTTATACCTGCTTTATCAAGAATTATTTTAGTATAAACTTTATCCATTGCAACACTTGAGGCAAGTACTTTACAACCTACATATGGTTTATCTATTATTTCAAGTAATCCTTGCATACTTCCATCTTCCCCGATTTAGTCCGTGTAAAACAGGAAAGATTATATCTTGTTTTTTTAGAGTCTCCATAACATCTTTAATTTCTTTTAAATCAGTTAGTTCCTCGTCAAATTTTGTGATTTCTATTTTTTCTACATCTTTTGTATATTCATGCCATGTGCCATTTTTGTCTATATATATTGGTAAAATTTCATATTTTTCTTTATCTAAATTTTTTATAATTGAAGTTCCTGATACTTTTGACACATCATGTTCTGTTGATGTTCCACCAAAAATCACAGCAATTTTTTTCACAAAAACTCCCCTTTATTTTAAGTTATTTCTTTTACTATCTCTTTAAATTTCATTGGTGATGAGGCTTTTACTAGTAAAAAGTCTCCATCTTTTGTTTCATTTTTTATTTTTAAAATTGCTTCTTCTTTTGTATCATACATAAATACTTTGCTACTATCCATTCCAAGCTCGGTCGCTTTTTTAGCTGCAAATTTTATGTTTTCTCCTACTGTAATTAACATATCTGGTAAATTTTTATACACTTCTTCTCCTATTTTTGTATGAATTTCTTTTGCAAAATCTCCAAGTTCAAAAAGGTCTCCTAAAACTGCAATTTTTCTTTTTCCTTTTGTAATTTTCAAATATTCCAAAGCAGCTTTTACTGAGTCATAACTTGCATTGTATGAATCATTTATTACACTTACCCCTGTTTTTGTTTTAATTATTTCCATCCTGTTTTTTGTAAGTTCGAATTTTTCTATTCCTTCTAATATTTTACTGATCTCAATATTATTTTCTAGCCCAACACATATTGCACACAAAGCATTTAATACAAAGTGACTACCTCCGAATGCTTATTTTAGCTTTATAGATTTCTCCATCTACTTCTACTTCAAAAGCACTTTCATTTTCTTTTGCTATAATATTTTTAGCCATTATATCGCTTTTATTTTCTATTCCATAGGTTATAATTTTTCTTTTTTCTTTATTTTCTAAATACCATTTATGAAGTAAATCGTTATCATTATTTATAACAATTGGTGCATTTTCTTCCATTCCTTCTAATATTTCAAGCTTTGCCTTTAGTATGTTTTCTCTTCCTCCTAAAAAGCCTATATGTGCTGTTCCAATGTTTGTGATAACTCCTATTGTAGGTTTTGCAATTTTAGTAATTACGCTTATTTCTCCAAAATGATTCATCCCCATTTCAATTACTGCTGCTGTATGATCCAAAAGGCCTAATACTGTAAATGGAACTCCTATGTGGTTATTGTAATTGCCACTTGTTTTTAATGTTTTAAACCTTTGGCTCATAACGCTTGCAATTAAATCTTTTGTACTAGTTTTACCTACACTTCCAGTAATTCCCACAACTGGAATATTATACATTTGCCTTTTATATTTCGCTATTTCTTGCATAGCTTTTATTGTATCTTCTACTATAATAATTGCTCTATCTTTATATTTATTTAGTTCATTTTCTTCTATTTTAATATTTTGCAAAATGCAAGAAGATGCTCCATTCTCAAAGGCTTCTTTAAAAAATGTGCTTCCATCAAAGTTTTCTCCTTTGATACCAACATAAGTATCTCCGTTTATTTATCTCTCTTGTATCCTTCTTAAAATTTCTAAGAACTATATTTTCATCTCCACATATAAGTTTAGCATTTGTAACTCTTACAAAATCTTTTACTTTAATCTCTTCCATATTCTACCTTCTTACTTAAATATTCTATGAATTTGTTAATAATTTTATCACACTATCTTTGTAAAAAAAAGCAGTAAAAGTTATTTTTTAACAAATATTTTCGTACAATAAAACATAGCATATATATAATCTACATAATGCTATGTTTTTTGTTATTTTTTGAAGTTATTGGCCATCGTAGCAGCATCTTTTCGGCTTTTTTAATATGCTATATCGTAAAGTCCATTTGCTTGGCTTACTTGGATATCAGATGGTAGAACCACTATTGGGCGGATGCCATACGAGCTGCTGCCCTCAGAGTCCCAGGCGTAAGCAGATTCCGAGCTGCACAAGTAGCCATTCGTGAGCACTATGCGACTACTCACTCCGGCAATACTGAAGCCAGCATTACTCGAGTGCACACCAACAGCACGAGACGCAAGCAAGTATATATCATATACGTTTTCCTCTGTTCCCCATATATACTGCAATTTATCCTCTCTTAATCCTGTCATATTTAGTGCTTTTGTTTCATCTACTAAACGTGTTGTTAGTTCTCCTTCTTCATATCCATAATAATATGCATCATTTTTAAATACTGCTTGTTCTTCTTCATTTGTTGCTTTCATCCAATTTACATATTCTCTTCCTTCATATGTTGTTACTCCTTTTTTTGGATAGAAATAATCTACCTTTTTATTTGCAATGTCAAACTCTGTTCCAAATGTATATTCATCCCATTCTGGTTCTACTACTCCTGATACGTAGTTTATGTCTTTCATTG
>CANSWM010000046.1 GCA_947650745.1 uncultured Clostridium sp.
CTTCTTCCATTCCTGCCATAAATACTACTGGAAATTCTAGTCCTTTTGCACTATGCAGAGTCATTAGAGTTACTTGTTCTTCTTGCTCATCTAATCCATCTACATCACTTGAAAGTGTTACTCCTTCTAAGAAGCTTCCTAGGTCGTTTTCTGCTTCTTCTTCAAATTCTATTGTTACTGTTATAAATTCTTCTAGGTTCTCTATTCTATTTTCTGCTTCCTTTGTATCTTCTAATTCTAATGCCTTTATATACCCTGTATCTTTTAAGATTTTTTGTGTTAGTTCTGATACTGTCATATCGTTTTGAACTTTTACTAGCTCATCTATGCAAGAAACAAATTCTCTTGTTGCAAGATGTACTCTATTTAAACCATACTCTGCTGCATCTTTTATAACATCATACATTGATATTCCATTTGCTTCCGCAAGCTCTTGTACTTTGTCTAAGCTCGTTTTTCCGAACTCCTCTTTTGGGTTCATTTATTATTCTTTTCAAACTTAAATTATCTTTTGTATTATATACTAGTCTCAAATATGCTAAAATATCTTTTATTTCTTTTCTTTCATAGAATTTTAGCCCTCCTATGATTTTATATGGTATGTCTTCTCTTCTTAAAATATCTTCTATGCTACGTGACTGTGTATTCATTCTATATAAAACTGCAAAGTCTGAATACTTGTAGTATTCTTGAGATTTTAAGCTTTGTATTCTTCCTACTATGTAACTTGCTTCTTCATATTCGTTATTTGCAAGATTTGCTGTAACTTTGCTTCCTTCATCGTTTTCAGTCCAAAGCTTTTTTTCATATTTTACTTCATTATTTTTTATTACTTCATTTGCAACTTTTAATATGTTTTGTGTACAACGATAATTTTGTTCTAGCTTTATTATTACTGTGCCTGGAAAATCCTTTTCAAAGTTTAATATGTTTGATATATCTGCTCCTCTAAATGAATATATTCCTTGGTCATTATCTCCTACTACTGTAATATTTCCGGTTTCTTGCTGATAATATTGTAATTAGTGTAAATTGTGCTCTATTTGTATCTTGATATTCATCTACAAGTACATACTTAAATTTTTCTGAATAATATTCTAGTGCTTCTACATCAGACATAAGTATTTTTATTGTATAATTTATTATATCATCAAAGTCTAAAGCATTATTTTCCATAAGCTTTTTTTGATATAGTGTATATACATTTGAGATAACTTCTTTTCTTATTTCATTATTCGTTCTTTTGGCATATTCTTCTGGTTCTACCAAATCATTTTTTGCTTTTGATATTTCAGACATAAAGCTTCTTTCTGTAAACATTTTGTCGTCTATGTTTAATTCTTTCATACATTCTTTTATTAAACTCTTTTGGTCTGTTGTATCAAATATTACAAACGATGATGTAAATCCGAAGTCTATCTATGTATTTTCTAAGTATTCTTATGCAAATTGCATGAAATGTACCTATCCACATGTCTTTTGCAATATCGCCTATTAATTTTGTTACTCTTTCTTTCATTTCATTTGCTGCTTTGTTTGTAAATGTTATTGCAAGTATATTCCATGGGGATACATGTTTTTGGCTTATTAAATATGCAATTTTATGTGTTAATACCTTTGTTTTTCCGAGAACCTGCTCCTGCAATTACAAGGCAAGGTCCTTCTGTTTGAAGTACTGCTTCTTTTTGTTTATTATTTAGTGTTTCTATTATATCCATTTTTTACTCCTTAGATTATTCCTAAAATATGTTTATATTCTTCTGGTTTGTTTTCTGAAATTTCATATGCTTTTAATATATCTTCTTTTGCTTTTTCTATTGTTTCTTCTTTATTTGTGTGAATATATGCTAAAATTTCTCCCTCATTTACGGTGTCTCCAATTTTTTTGTCTAATATAATTCCGTGCTAGATGGTCTATATCATCTTCTTTTTTTATTCTTCCGAGCTCCTATATGAAGTGATACTATACCTATTTTTTCTGCATCTAAACTATATACATAACCTGATTTTTTCGCTTTTACTGGTACTATGTATTTTGCTTTTGGTATGTTATTTAAGTATTCTATGTTTCCATATTGTCTTTCTACAAGTTCTAAGAATTTTTTATATGCTTTTTTATTTTCTATATTTTCATATGCCTTTTTCTTGTTTTCTTCTAAATCTTCTCCAAGCCCTGCAAGTTTTAATATATTTGCGGCAATTTCTAACACCACTTCTTTAACATCATTTTCGATATTTCCATTTAATGCATTTACTGCTTCTTCTATTTCTAGAGAATTTCCGAACAGCTTTACCTATTGGTTGATCCATATTTGTTATAACGCATGTTGTTTCTATATTAGATAATTTACCTAGGTTTTTCATTATAATTCCTAACTCTTCTGCTTTTTCTTTATTTTCCATAAATGCGCCTTTTCCGCATGTTACTTCAAGTACTAACTTATTTGCTCCGGCTTGCTTGTTTTTTACTCATAATACTTGATGCTATAAGTGGAATACTATCTACTCCTGCAATTACGTCTCTTAACGCATATAGTTTTTTATCTGCTGGTGCTAAGTTTTTTGTTTGTCCGAATTAGACTTATTCCTATTTCTTTTATATTTCTTTTAAATTCTTCTAAGCTTATATCAGTTCTATATCCTTCTATTGATTCTAATTTATCAATAGTTCCTCCTGTTATTCCAAGCCCTCTTCCTGACATTTTTGCAACTTTAACTCCAAGTGAAGCTACTATTGGCATTACAATTAATGTAATTTTATCTCCTACTCCTCCACTTGAATGTTTATCTACTATAATATTTGAGATATCGCTTAAATCTAATATATCTCCTGATTTTGCCATTGCTAAACTAAGGTTTTTTATTTCTTCATAATCCATTCCATTTATACATATTGCCATAACTAAAGCTGCTGCTTGGTAATCTGCAACTTCTCCATTTGTATATCCTTTTATAAAGTATTCTATTTCTTCTTTATTTAAAGGCTTTTTATCTCTCTTTTTTGCTATTATTTCAATTATATTCATATATTTTCTCCTAGAATTATTCTTGCATATTTATGCAATTGTTTTCCAAAATTGCGTTTGACAAATTTTTATAAAGTATGTATAATTAATTGTAAGAAATGGGTTCCACAAATGTGGTTTACCACAGTCAATATTTGACACATCTAACTGGGAAAAGTTACAGATGTGTCTGTTTTTTATTCCTTATTAGTCCACTGTATATATATAACTGTTAATAAGGCTACGTTTACGGTTGCTTGTGCCATTGTGATTATTATTAAAAAGAAAACAAAACTCATAAACACCACCTCACTTTCTCAGATACAGTAATCTCTGTTATATGTAAAGTGGCAAACAATACCTGCTTATTCTCATTTCCTATGTTCTTTACTATATAACATTATTTTGCAAAATACAAGCGAACACTTTTAATTTATTTATTTTTGTGTAACAATTCAGAGGCGCGCATTGTGCGTCCGCAGACTTTGAAGGCATTTCTTCTATGGCTCTTCGGAGAATATTCTATAATTAAAAATGGTAAATAATTAAATTCGTTGGAGCACTGCTCGCCCCTACGTTTCTCTATTATTCTAATTTAGCATTCTAGTCTTACCTCTGAATCGTTACATCTTTGTTGTAACTCTTTAGATGTTATACTAGAATATTTAAAACTAAATTGCTTGCTTTATGTAACTTTATGTGCTATAATTTATCTATATTATGGAAGGATTGGTAATTTATATATGGAACAAACTTTATATGAACATATGCAAAATTTACTTAGGGAGAAAGGTTCTGAAAACGCCACTGATGTTAAATATTTAGGCGTTATTTCTATGGAGCAGTCTACTGATTACGGTCCTGTTACCATTTCAAAGGATGTATTTGCAGTACTTGATATTGGTCCTGATGGCTCTCCTATTATAAAATATTATGATGAAAAAAATGTGCTTCTTGGTGGGCGTGATGCAAATGATAAATTTTATCCAAGCCCTAGATATGCAAATGAAAATATTGGATTTTTACATGAGATAGATAACATTGATGAAACAAAAGAAATTTCTTTAAAAGAACTTGATTATGAGTTAGAAGAAATTTCAAAAATGTTAGGTCTATCTAAAGAGGAAGTTTTATCTATGTCTAAAGTAGAGCTTGATTCTTATTCAATTCTTAAAGATAATATTTCATTTAAACCTGCAGCTGCTCAAGATAAAGATTCTGGTGCTAATTCGAATGCATATGAAGTTTATGATGAAGAAGAACAAAATAACGATTTTCTTGACCAAGTTCAAGCAAAACAAGAAATTAATCTTGATAATAAAATTGATGATAGATACACATTAGCAGATATTTTAGGAGTTCCTTCTGGTTCTGAACTTATTGTAGTTCATTCAGATATAATACAAGATAATGTAAATTCTACTCATTTTTCTTGTATTATTAGACTTCCAGATGGAAGCCTTAAACAAGCTGATATGTTAAATCAAGTAGGCGGAAAAGACTCTGATAAAAATGTTTATGAAACAAATAGAGATGGTTCTGAAGTTGAAAAAAAATCTGTTAAATCTTCTTTTGCAATAGATACACCTTTATCTCAAAATGGTATTATAACCATTAAACAAGGTAGTCTTGGAACTATTGAAGTTGGATATGGTCAAATGGACCAAACTTCTCACAAAGATGCTTTTACTCAAAAGTTAGAAACTAGAGAAATGTATCCTGTTACAAGAAAGGTTAGAGAAGAATTTAATAGAGATAAAGGCGAAGATAATATTCCTGAAAAGATGGATGAAATTAAAAAGCATGAAAATAATGGCTGTTCTAAAATGACTTTGGAAGAAGCAGACGGAGACCCTTATACTGGCCATGGTCATAGTGAAGATGCAGCAGAAATAATTTTGTCTGATACAGAATGCGGAGATAAAATTGATTCTGTATATACTAAAGAAGAAATTATGAGTCGTTTTGAAACTATCAAATCAAAAAATCCTGATAAACCTTTTGAAACTTTAGTTGAAATGACAAAAGAAGAGCTTGATTATGAAGCAGATTTTATGCGTGGTAGTCAAGAACGTAATTTTTAAATTCTTACTGCAATGATTCCAATTAGAAATCCTATTATATTTCCAATTGGAGTCATTCTTCCTTTATATAGATTATTTGCCTCTGGCGTAAGTTCCCCTGTTACAATATATAGCATACTTCCTGCTGCAAATGCTAAACACATAGCAATTACTTCTTCAGAAACTGAGCCTACAATACTTCCAAAAAATGCTCCTATTCCTGTTGTAATTCCTGATAATATTACTAAAAATATTACTTTAAATGTTGACATCCCTCCGATTTTTCATAGGCACTGCCATTGATATCCCTTCTGGTATATCATGTATTGCAATTGTTATTGCAAGGGAATATCCGAAGTTTTATTGATGATTCAAATCCTGCCCCGTATGCTAAGCCCTTCTGGGAAATTGTGTAGTGCTAATCCAATTCCGGCAAGCGATTCCTGTTTTTAGAAGGCTTCCTTTTTTTGTGCTTAGTTTATTTTGTACAAATATATCGCATATTATCATAACAATAATTCCAAGAACTATTCCAGTTATAACAGTTCCAAATTCAGATATTTCTAAACTTTCTGGTATTAAATCAAAGCATATAATAGCCATCATAAGTCCTGAAGCAAATGACAAAATAAAACTTAATACCTTTTTTGATGTATTATTGAATTTTGTTCCAATTATACCTCCGCAAAGTAGTTCCAAATGTACCAAAAAATAACCCTAAAGCTGTATTTTTAATAATATTCATAAATACCTCTTTTCATTTTATTTTATGATACGATTTGGAATTTTAGAATATTTATCTGCCGCCCATTCCGTCCGGCCACCGTCCTCCGGCCGCCGTCCACCGCCAGAGAACCCTCCTCCGGTATCCTCCTCCGCTTGAATAGTTTCTTGCTGCTCTTTCTTGTAGACCTGCTCCATATGCTTTTTGCATTCCTGATACTACCGCTCTATCAAAGTTTATTTTGTTCATCATATAAATGTATGAGTATCCATTGTTTATCATAAAGTTTTCATCTTGTAGCTCTGGGTATTTTATTTTTAACTGCTGTAATACTTTGTCTGAAATTCCAAAGGCTGTTGCATATACTAGGTATTTTTCCCATAATATAAGTTCTGGTACTTCTCTTTCTTTTAATAAAGAAAAGTCTTCCATATATCTTTTTAGTGCTCTCCATTTTTCTCTTTCATTTACACCTTTTTGTGTTAGTGCTCTTGTCTTTTTTGCTATCATTGTGCAAAGTACTGCGCAAATTAAACATGGTACTGCAAAGATTATTGGAACTATTAAAAACAACATACATATAAACACAAATGTTAAAATATAATATACTACACTTTTGTTGCTCCATTTATTTGCTAATTTTTCTGTTTTCTCATCATAGTTTCCTTTTTTTGTTTCTTCTGCTTTTGCTATTTTTTCTAGACTTTCTATTTTTGATAAAAATTGTTTATCTTTATTCTTTGCGTATTGTTCAATATCTCCCATTGATATTTTTATGTTTTTAATATCTTCTTCACTTTTTGAAATTGTCTTTTTGTATTCTGCTATGTTATATAATAGTTCCCAGATATTTGTTTCATCTTGCTTTAATTTTTCAATTTCTTTAGAATTATTTACTGTTATATATATTTTTGATTTTTCGTCTTGTTCAAATGATATTGCTTTTTTTCTTGCTAAACTTAAAAGAGTTGCAGAAACTATTTTAGATATATTATTTGTAAAAGCTGTTTGTTTATTGAAATAATAAAGAAATGCAGCTTCTGCAGGCGTGGCATCTTCGTCTGGGAAATCTCGAAAATAATCATATTTTGTTTCTGGCATTACAACAGTCGTCTTATATAATTTTATTGCATATTTTATAGCCAGACAAATAAATAATATAATAATTCCAAATGATACTATAATTAGAGCTATTTCTAATGCTATTATGATTATTCTTTCATTGTTTGCTCTATTTGCCCATTTTGTTTCTTCTTTTATTATGCTATCAAATTTATCTACTTTAGATATATTTTTATTTAATGTAAATACATTTTCTAATGTTGCTATTCTTACTTCAACCATTGCCTCTGCTGATAATTTGCTTACATCAAATGATACTGTTTTGTTATCTACTCTTTCTATATTTCCTTCTAATGGTCCATGAGCCCATACTCTTAAATTATCTATTTCATTTACACCTTTTGGTAATTTTATAGTTCCTATTACTCTATCTGCAGGAATTTCATTTTTTTCTCCTATAAATTGCCAGTAGAATTCAGAGCAGTCATTGTATGTTTTTACAGCATCTTTTACTTCATAGCTAATTTTGTATTTTCTATTTTCTCTACTACTTATTGATACTCCCCATGCAATTTCAAATTCTTTACTATTCGTTTTTAGCCCATAAAATCCGCCTTTTTTTACATGGTATGAATACTCTTTTGTATCTTCAAATGTTACTTCTTCCCCTGTTTTTGTAATTTCTGATACTTTTACATTTGTAATTTCTCCATATTTTGTTTCATCTAAATCAAATGTTTTAAATAATGTATTTGTATCATATACTTGTATATCCCATGTCTCTGAAATTTTTGCTGTTCCATCTGAATTTAACTCTACGTCATAATTTAAACTATTTAACTTTTGTGTACCTGCATATGATGTTGTACTAAACCAAAGTATTACAAATACTAAAATTATTAATGCCGATAAAAAATATTTTAACTTCTTTTTCATATGTTCCCCCTTTTGCATACTATTTTATTCTATTTGCATAAAGAAATCAATATAAAAAAAGCAGAAAAGTTCACACCGCTACTTTTCTGTTTTTTTATATCTATTCTCCTTTTAATTTTTCTGCTCTATCTGCTGTTATAAGCGCTTCTATCATTTCGTCTAAATCTCCATTTAAAAAGTTTTCCATTTGATATATGCTAAGCCCTATTCTATGGTCTGTTATTCTTCCTTGTGGATAGTTATATGTTCTTATTTTTTCACTTCTGTCTCCTGTTCCAACTTGACTTTTTCTTTCACTTGCAAGCTTTTCATCTTGTTTGCTTTTTTCTATTTCATATAACCTAGATTTTAAAAGGCGCATTGCATATTCTCTGTTTTGAACTTGAGACCTTTCTGTTTGGCATTCTGCAACTATTCCTGTTGGTTCATGTATAAGTCTTACTGCTGATGATGTTTTATTTACATGTTGTCCTCCTGCACCTGATGCTCTATATACTTCCATTTTTATATCTGCTGGGTTTATTTCTATTTCTACATCTTCAACTACTGGCAATATAGCAACTGTTGCAGCTGATGTGTGTATTCTTCCACTGCTTTCAGTATCTGGCACTCTTTGTACTCTGTGTGCGCCACTTTCAAATTTTAGTCTACTATATACACCTTTTCCTGTAACCATGAATGTTATTTCTTTGTAACCACCAAGTTCTGTTTCGTTTTCGTTTAAGATATCTAACTTCCAGTGTTTTCTTTCTACATACATTGAATACATTCTAAATAAAGTTCCTGCAAATAACGCTGCTTCTTCTCCGCCTGCTCCTGCTCTTATTTCGCATATAATATTTTTATCATCATCTGGGTCTTTTGGTATCAAAAGTATTTTTATTTCTTCTTCTACTTTTGGAATTTTCTCTCTTGCTTCGTTAATTTCTGCTTCGGCAAGTTCTTTTAGCTCTGGGTCTTTTAATAATTCTTCATTTTCTTCTATTGATTTTTTTAATTTTTTATACTCTCTATATTTTTCTACAATTGGTGCTATTTCTGAATGTTCTTTCATAAGCTTTTGCCATGAACTTGTTTTTGCAATTTCTTCTGGATCACTAATTTTTATTGTTAATTCATCATATCTTTTTTCTACGTCCTCTAATCTTTGAAACATGTTTACCTCCGCATTTTTAAACTTTATTTATTATATAATGTTTTTTGTATGTTGTCAATTAGGTATTACATCATATTTTTATCAAAACTACCGTTTGCATTTAAGATATGTTATATGATAAGCATGCCTGAATGCTTAAAGGCAGGAAGGAGGTTTACACATATTTTCCTATAAAAGTCAATTATTTTAGCAGTTCTCACAGGGTAATTTCATGAAATATTACATTTCGTAATATTTTATGAAATTTTCGTGGAGTTCTCACAAATTTATTTTATTATAATTTATCCCTTCTTCTTCTAAAGCTTCTATTTCTCTTCCGTGTGCATGTTAATATTATTATTTGCTTTTCTTTGTAATTTTCATTTAAGAATTTTAGTACATTTTTTAGTCTGTTTTTATCAAAATATACTAAGGTTTCATCTAATATTACCATCATATCTTCTGGGCTTAGTTCGTTCATGCTTGATATTCTTAGTGATAAATATAGTTGGTCTATTGTGCCTTGGCTTAGATAATTTGCGGTTATATAGTTTCCGGTTTTTGGTTTCGAGTAATAAGCCGCTTTCTTCATTTACTTTTACTTTTTTATATCTTCCATCCGTTATGCTATTTACTAAATTAGATAAATTATTTGTAAATTTAGGTGTTATACTTTCTCTCATTTTTAAGTATGCTGCATCTAGTGCTTCTTTTGCTATTTCTATTACTTCGTTATATTCTATTAGTTCTTCATAATTTTCTTTATTTAAGTTTAAATTTTCTTCTATTTCTACTAAATCTTCTAGCTTTTGCAATATTTGTTTTATTTCTAATTCTTTTTGACTTAAAGTTAATTTCAAATTATTTATATATTTTTGCTCTTCTTGTATATTAACATTATCTTCTATTTCTATTTTACTTGCACCTAAATATTTTAGTTTTAATTCTTCTTTTTTTATTTTTAAATTTAATTCTAGTGCATCTTTAGTCTCTTTGATTGCTCTTTCTTTTAAATTTATTTCATTTGAAATTAGTTCTATTTTATTTTCTATTTCTTTTTTGTGTTTTTCAATTTCTTCATTTTCTTTTACATGCATATTATTTTCTTTTGATTTTTTTGCTAAAATTATAATAAAAGAAATTATTGAAATAGCTACTCCGCGCTATTGCTATTATATTATTTACTAATACAAATAATATAATAGATATAATTAAAACTAAGCTTGGAATAATATATAGTAAATTTGAAGTCTTCTTTTTTGTATATACTGGTTTTATTTTTTCTAACGTTTCTTTTAATTCTTCTTTATTTTTTTCTAGTTCGTTTTTTGCCCTTTCTCCGTATTTCTATTCTTTCTTTTTCAAGCTTTTCTTCTTGTGATATAAGTTCCATATCCATAAGCATTTTTAGAATTTCTTCTTCTTCTTTTATCTCTTTTTTATATTTTTTTATTTCTTCTTCTGCCTCGTATTTTATATTTTCAAATGCTTCTAGCTCTTTTTTCTTTTGGCTTAAGTTTTCTATATTTTCTTTTGCAATATATAATGGTTTTGTTGGACTTTTTAATGTACCTATTTCTTCTGTTTGTCTTTTATTTAACCTACCGTAGTATTTTCTTGTACGATACATTGTCTTCACCTGTTAGCATAATATTTGATGCCTTTTGTATTAATGTACTTTGCTCTTTTGTATTTAGTTTTACTTCTTGCTGATGAATTACCATTGACATATTAAATAACTCTTCATCTACTTTTGTTTGTTCATAAAAAAACATATTACCATAAGTTTTATCTTGTGAAAAGTCTTTGCTTATATCATTTGCATTTTTATCAAATATTTGTGGATTTTTTTTATTAAAATTTCTATAAACTTCAAACTCTTCTTTATTATCTAGCATATAATTAATTTTACCTGAAAATTCTCCGTTCGTTCCAAGGTAAGTATTTATCATAATTTGATATTTCTTTGCCATTTTTATTTTTGTTTATTCCATAAAACATACTAGATATAAAATCAAGCAAAGTTGATTTACCACTTTCATTTTCTCCATATATTACGTTTATTCCGCTTTTAAATTCTATCTCTTTATTTTTTAATTTACCAAAATTATTTATTTGTATTTTTTTTATAAACATTATTTACTCCTCTTTTTTTAGAAGCTTGCTAATCCTATTTCAATTGCTTTTTCTATTTTTTCTTTATTTTCTGGTTCTTCTTCTATCTTTTCTAATAGTGTTTTTACGAAAATTCCTTTTAAATTATTTTGATTAGAAATCACTTCTAAATCTACTTTCAATTCAGTTTCATCTTTTATTTTAATTATATTTTCAAAATTTAAATTTCTTAGCACTTCAGAAATTTGTATTTGAGTATTCCTATTTCCTATTAGAATTATTTTTATATATTTATCATCTGAAAAATCTAGTTCATTTATTTTTTCAATTAATTCTTCTTGTGAATTTATATCTGTTACGTCAACACTTACTTCTATAAATTCTTTTTCATCTACTTCTATAAATTCTAATGAAAGCTCTTTTGAAATTTCATTTATCTCACCGCTTTATCATTCCGGTGCTTTCCTAATTCATCAAACCCTAGAGATATTAAAGAACCTGGGTATGCCATATTTTTTTCACAAAATTGCTTATGTATATGTCCGCATTGCAATATAATCAAAGCCTAATTTTTTAAGTTCACTTTTTAATATTGGGTTATATCTTACATCATTATCTTTTGCTCCATCTAAATCGCAATGTGTTAATAAAATATTTACTTTTTCTTCATCTTCTACTTGTATATTTTGATTTTCTTCATGCTTCATATAAAAATCTTCAAAACCGTATCCATATATATTTACTTTACCACATTGTACTTTTTCTAATGTTGATGAAAATATTTTTACATTTTTTGCAAAGTTAAATGTTTTATAATACGAGTTTTTCATATATGGGTCATGATTTCCTGGTACTATAAATATTTTAGTATTTGGTATACTTTCAAAAAGCTTATTTATATATTCAATTGTACTTTCTCTTACATATTCATGTTCATAAAGGTCCCCACATATAAAAAGATAATCTATATTATTTTCTTTTATATAATTAATTACTTTTTTAAAAGCGCTTCTTTGTTCTAACCTTCTAGCTTCTGAAAGCCCTCTTTTTGCTAATAACCTAAATGGTATATCAAAATGTACATCTGCTATATGTATAAATTTCATATTTTTTCCTCCGCTATTTATTATTTAGATTATATATTTAGGTAAAAAAAATGTCAATATTTTTTACAAAAATATGTTCTGTATAATGATTTTATTTTTCTGAAATATTAAGTAATTAGCTTGTTTTATCTATGAATACTTACATCCGGACACTTTTTTAAAAAGAAGAAATTAAACATGCAATATGTCTAATTTCTTCTTTTCTTTATAACTCATTCTCCCTTATAGTAGAGTTTCTTAAATAAGTATTAATACACATCCTTTATTTACTATGAATTTTTTATTATTTCTTCTACCTCTTCTTTTTGCATATCTACTGCTATGCATA
>CANSWM010000047.1 GCA_947650745.1 uncultured Clostridium sp.
AAGTAAAAAAAGAATTAACTTGGAAAGAGAAATTTATTGTAGCAATATTTAGAAAATTTATTATTAAGATATACAAAAAAGGAATAGAGAAGGGAGTTAATGCAGCACTTTAAAAAATAATGCAGTAAGTAATGCAGTAGGAAAATTTTTATACATATATAGTAAATGCTGAAAAGTGTAAAAGCTTTGAAAAATAAGGAAAATAATAGTTTGAAAATTTTGAAAAGTGGCACAAAATGATATAAAAATGGTGCCCAAGGCGGGACTCGAACCCGCATGGTTTCCCGCACGATTTTGAGTCGTGTGCGTCTGCCAATTCCGCCACTCGGGCAAATATAAGACTTATATATAATAACACTTTTAAGATAATTTGTAAACAATTTAACTAAAATTAATTTATAAAATAAGCATATTACTTTTAAAGGTATACAAAGACAAAACGACAAATTGCAAGAATTAAGCACATCAAAAATAATTCGAAATGTAGATTTTGACGTGCTTAACTAAAGCTAATAATTACTTATGTGCATCTTTGTCAGAAATTATGGTTGCAATTTGATAAATAAGTTCTTTATCTTTTGAAGAGCAATCTTTTAAGATAGAATTAAATTCATTATTTAAATATAAGTTAGAATTATTAGAAGCACCATTTAGGATATGTGCTTCAGTGGTATCAAGAAGTATACAAACTTCGTTTAAACGTTTTAAGCTAATATGAGTTTTACCAGTTTCAATTCTACTAACATAGGCAACAGAAACTTTTAGTATTTCTGCTAGTTTTTCTTGTGTATATCCTTTTTTTATTCTTGCCTTTCTTAATCTTTCTCCCATAAGTTTATAATCTAATGACATAAAATTTCCTCCTTTTAAACGTATTAGTTAGTTTAACCTAAGATATCAAAGATATGTTAACATTAAAAAAGAAACATTTTAAGAAATTAACAAATCAACATTAATCCATGAGTTAAATAAAATAAATTTCATTTTGCATGTTAAGAAAATTTAGTTACTTCTTTTTTTCATTTTGATTATCAGAAATTATGCTTGCAATTTGGTAAATTAACTCTTTATCCTTTGAAGAACAGTCTTTTAAGATAGAACTAAATTCATTATTTAAATATAAACTAGAGTTATCAGAGGCACCATTTAAAATGAATCCTTCTGTTGTGTCTAATAATATACATGCCTGATTTAGACGAGTTAGACTAATATGAGTTTTACCAGTTTCAATTCTACTGATATAAGCTATAGAGACTTTCATAATTTCTGCTAATTTTTCTTGAGTATATCCTTTCTTTATTCTTGAGTTTTTTAATCTTTCTCCAATTAATTTGTAATCTAATGCCATATAAAATTCTCCTTTCTTTATAAACATATCAGTTACTTTAAACTGAAACGTTAAAATCATAATAGCATTAAAGGAGTAATGTTTTAAGAAATAGGGGGATATAATTTAACCAATAAGTTAAATTATCCAAACAAGGGATGATAGAAAAATGCAGAAGAGTTGTAAGTTCTATAACTTATATGTAAAAACATAGATTTTTATAAAAATTTCAAATTTTATAAAAATTCATATTTTAATTGACCAAAGATAGAAGCTACTGATATAATTTATTAATAAAAATTAAGGAGAAATTTATAAAAGATGAAAAAACTTAGAATAATATTTATAATTTTAACAGCCATATGGATGACTGCAGTATTTTATTTTTCAAATGAGCCAAAAACTAAAACAGAAAGTACGAGTTCTTCTGTAACAAGAATAATTGCAAAGGTTATATATGGAGAAAATATAGAAAATTTTGAGGAAAAAGTAAAAACCTTAGACCCATTTATTAGAAAACTTGCACATTATACTTTATATTTAATGCGGAGGAATTTTAATTGCTGCTACAATTTTTACATATAAAATAAAAATTAAGCAAAAAATACTAATAAGCCAAATGATACGGAAGTCTTTATGCGATAACAGATGAGCTTCATCAATATATTACTCCACGGAAGAAGCTGCAAAATAACAGACGTACTATTAGATTCTTTTCGGAGTACTTACTCGGCATAATATTTGTGTTGATTTTGGTAAAATGTTGTAGTATAATAAAACAATATAGATTAAATAGAGAAAGGGGTATCAATCTATGATTAATATAATTTTAAAAGACGGAAGCAAAAAAGAAATAAAAGAAGGAGAATCTTGTTTAGATTTAGCTAAAGGTATTTCTGAAGGTTTAGCAAGAAATATGACAGCAGCTTTAGTAAATAAAGAGGTAAAAGACTTAAGATATGTTTTAGATAAAGAAGCTCAAGTAGAAATACTTACATTTGATAATAGTTTAGAAGGAAAAAGGGCTTATTGGCATACAACATCACACATTATGGCACAAGCTGTAAAAAGATTATTTCCAAATGTAAAACTTGCAATAGGACCAGCAATAGACAATGGTTTTTATTATGATTTTGATACCGATACCCCATTTACAGATGAAGATAAAAGAAAAATAGAAGAAGAAATGGAAAAGATTATAAAAGAAGACTTAAAAATAGAAAAATTTGTACTTCCAAAAGAAGAAGCAATAAAACTTATGAAAGACTTAAAAGAGCCATACAAAGTAGAATTAATAGAAGAACTAAAAGCAGGAGAAGAAATATCATTTTATAAGCAGGGAGAATTTACAGACCTTTGCGCAGGTCCACACTTAGAGAGTACAGGGAAAGTAAAAAAAGTAAAGATACTATCTTCATCAGGGGCATATTGGAGAGGTAGCGAAAAAAATAAAATGCTACAAAGAATTTATGGTATATCATTTACTAAAGCAAGTGAGCTTGAAGAATATATAGAAAAATTAGAAGAAGCAAAACAAAGAGACCATAGAAAAATAGGAAAAGAACTAGACTTGTTTATGACACATCCATTAGTTGGTTCTGGTCTTCCTATGTATTTGCCAAATGGCGCAACTGTTAGAAGACTACTTGAAAGATATATACAAGATAAAGAAGTAAAAATGGGATACAAGCATGTTTATACTCCATCAATGGGAAATGTTGAACTATATAAAACTAGTGGACATTGGGACCATTATAAAGAAGATATGTTCCCAGTAATGAAAATGGATACAGAAGAATTAGTTCTAAGACCTATGAATTGCCCACATCACATGTTAGTATACAAAAACAAAATGCATTCATATAGAGAATTACCAATAAGAATAGGTGAGCTTGCACATGACTTTAGATTTGAAGATAGCGGAAATGTATGTGGACTAGAAAGAGTTCGTGAAATGTGTCAAAATGATGCGCATCTTTTTGTAAGACCTGACCAAATAAAAGAAGAATTTAGAAAAGTAGTAGAGCTTATACTTTCAGTGTATAAAGACTTTGGATTTACAGACTATTCATTTAGATTATCTTTAAGAGATAAAGATAATAAAGAAAAATATTTTGATGATGACGAAATGTGGGATAATGCAGAAAGTGAACTTCGTGAGATACTAACAGAGTTAGGACTAGATTTTTATGAAGCTAAACGGAGAAGCAGCATTTTATGGACCAAAACTAGATGTTCAAATAAAAACAGCTATGGGGCATGATGTAACAATTTCTACATGTCAATTAGACTTTTTATTACCAAGAAGATTTGAGCTAGAATATATTGGAGAAGATGGCTTAGGACATACGCCAGTTGTAATACACAGAGCAATACTTGGAACATTTGATAGATTTTTATCATTCTTAATAGAAGAAACAAAAGGAGCGTTCCCTTTATGGCTTGCACCAGTACAAGTAAAAATACTTCCAATATCTGATAATCAATTAGAATATGCAAAAAAAATACAAAAAGATTTAGAAGAACTTGATATAAGGGTAGAACTAGATGATAGAAATGAAAAAATAGGATACAAAATAAGAGAAGCACAAATGGAAAAAGTACCATATATGCTAGTTGTAGGAGAAAAAGAAGTAGCAGATGGTTTATGTAGTGTACGTACAAGAAAAGAAGGAGACATTGGACAAATGAAAGCTGCAGAGGTTATAAACAAAATAAAAGCAGAAGTAAAAAGCTTTAAAAGAGATTAAAAAATATAAAAAAATTCACGAGTGTAGGGGCGTCGTTTTAGAGTGTCCGTGCCACGAAGACATTTCTATTAAACATAAAATATATAAATGTTTTTACAAAATAAAAGATAAAAAATTAGGAGGAAAAAGATATGATAGTAATAGGAGCAGACCATGGAGGATATAAATTAAAAGAGGAAATAAAAAAATATCTAGATGAAAAAGAAATAAAATATGTTGATAAAGGAACACATTCAGAAGAAAGTGTAGATTATCCACAAATCGCAAAAGAAGTTGCAAAAGAAGTATCTACAAAAAAAGCAGATATAGGAATACTTATATGTAGGTCTGGAATAGGAATGGCTATGTGTGCAAATAAATTTAAAGGAGTAAGATGTGCTCCATGTTATAAAGAGCAAACAGCAAAATTTTCTAGAATGCATAACAATGCAAATGTGTTAGCACTAGGTGCAGATTATGTGTCTGTAAACGAAGCAATTTGCATATTAAGACAATTTTTAGCAACACAGTTCGAAGGTGGAAGACACGAGGCAAGAGTAAACTTAATTTCAGAGATAGAAAAAGAAAACATGAAATAATATTAAATATAAAATGTAGGAGCAAACTTGAGGCTCCTACATTTGGAATTATATAAGAAAGAGATGAGCATATGTCAAAAAAGGTTATATTAAGTGGAATACAATCAACAGGAAATCTAACCCTTGGAAATTATTTAGGAGCAATAAAAAACTGGGAAAAAATGCAAGAAGAATATGATTGCAACTATATGATAGCAAATTTACATACATTAACAATTAGAAATAATCCAGAAACATTAAGAGAAAATACATTAAATCTTTTAGCTTTGTATATTGCTGCTGGAATAGACCCCAAAAAAAGTAACATTTTTATTCAAAGCCAAGTTGCAGCACATGCAGAACTTGCTTGGGTTCTTAATTGCTATACATACATGGGAGAACTTTCAAGAATGACACAATTTAAGGATAAATCTGCAAAACATGCAGATAATATAAATAGTGGATTATTTACATACCCAGTCTTAATGGCAGCAGATATACTTTTATATCAAGCAGATTTAGTACCAGTTGGAGAAGACCAAAGACAGCATTTAGAAATAACAAGAGACATAGCAGAAAGATTTAACAATATATATGGAGAAACTTTTAAAATTCCAGAAGGATATATACCAAAGCTTGCAGCTCGTGTTATGGGACTTCAAGACCCAACAAGTAAAATGAGTAAAAGTTCGACAATAGAAAATGATAGTATATTTTTAAATGATGAGCCAGATATTATTCTAAAGAAATTCAAAAAAGCAGTTACTGATTCTGAAAATGTTGTAAAATATGATGAAAAGAATAAAGCAGGGATAAGTAATTTAATGTGCATATATGGCTCTATAACAAATAAAACCAATGAGGAGATTGAAAAAGAATTTGAAGGTAAAGGATATGGAGACTTTAAAATAGCAGTTGCAGAAAGTGTAATAGAAGAATTAAAACCTTTACAAGAAAAATATAAAGAATTAAAAGAAAATCCAGATTATTTAGAAAAAATATATATAGATGGTGCTAAAAAGGCTCATAGTATAGCACATAAAACATTAGAAGATGTATATAAAAAGATAGGTATGGTTTGGTATTAAAATAGAAAGGAAATATAATGTTTACAGATTATGCAAAAATATTAATTAAATCAGGAGACCGGAGGAAATGGTGCAATTACCTTTAGGCGTGAAAAATATGTAGCAAGTGGAGGACCAGATGGAGGAGACCGGAGGAAATGGTGGTAGCATATATTTCGTTGTAGACCCAGATTCAAATACTCTTATCGATTTTAGATATAAAAGAAAATTTAAAGCTGAAAATGGACAAAATGGTTCTGGAAGTCACTGCTATCGGAAAGTCACGGAGAAAATTTATATATAAAAGTACCAATAGGAACGGTTGTAAAAAATGCAGCAACAGGAAAAGTGCTAGCCGATTTATCTGAAAAAGAGCAAAAAGAACTAATTTTACAAGGTGGAAGAGGAGGAAAAGGTAATTCACATTTTGCAACTTCAACAAGACAAGCTCCTAGATTTGCACAAGACGGAGAAAAAGGAATTGAATTAGAAGTAATACTAGAATTAAAACTTTTAGCAGATGTAGGGCTTATAGGATTTCCAAATGTTCGGAAAATCAACATTTTTATCTGTTGTAACGTCTGCAACACCTAAAATTGCAGATTATCATTTTACAACAATTACTCCTAACTTAGGAGTTGTAAAAACAGAATATGGAGATAGCTTTGTAATTGCAGATATTCCAGGAATTATAGAGGGAGCAAGTAATGGAGTAGGACTTGGAATACAATTTTTAAGGCACATAGAAAGAACAAGACTACTTTTGCATTTTGTTGATGTTTCTGCTGTAGAAGGAAGAAACCCAGTAGAAGATTTTTATGTAATACAAAAAGAATTACAAAAATATAATGAAAAATTAAGTAAAAGAAAACAAATTATTGTAGCAAACAAAGTAGATATTATGCAAGATGAAAATGCATACAAAGAGCTAGAAAAGTTAGCAAAAAAAGAAAATATAGAAATATTTAAAATATCAGGAGCATCAGGGCAGGGAGTAAAAGAACTTATGAATCATGTATCAAAGATATTAAAAGAATTGCCAAAAGAAGACTTGATCCAAGTAGACAAAGAAGTTTTATATACACTAGAAGAAGATGAAAAAGATTTTGAAATAGAGATAAAAGGAAGAGATTATATTGTATCAGGTCCAGCAATAGATAGAATAATGAGAAGAGTTAATATACAAGATAGAGAGTCAATGCATTATCTACAAAAATGCCTACAAACAGCAGGAGTTTTTGATGAATTAAAGAAAATGGGAATTAAAGAAGACGATACTGTAAAAATACAAGATTATGAATTCGAATGGTATAATTAATCAAAACAAAAGCCTCAACTTTTCCAAGTTGAAGCTTTTGTTTTATTTATGCTTTAATTTTCTCTTTTTTTTCTTTTTTTACTTCTACTGTTTTAGAAGATTCTTCCTTTTCATTAGGTAAAAATAGATTAATTAAAATTCCAACAATAGCAGCTAAGCTCATTCCTGAAATTGTAACAGCTAAATCTCCACTAACAATTGAAATTGCAGCACCACCAAGACCAAGTACAAGCATACTAGAAGCTACAATAACATTTTTTGTTTTGTTAAAGTCGACTTGATTTTGAATTAGAACTTTTAAACCATTAACTGCAATAAATCCATAAAGAAGAAGTGAAACTCCGCCAAGTACAGCATTTGGTATAGTTGAAACTAATGCTGTAAATTTACCTAAGAAACCTAAGCAAATTGCAAAAATTGCAGCAAGTCCAATTACCCAAACAGAGGCAACTTTTGTCATACCTACAACAGATGTATTTTCTCCATATGTTGTATTAGCAGGTCCTCCAAATAAACCTGCAACAAATGTTGCAACACCATCACCTAATAATGTTTTATCAAGTCCAGGGTCTTTTAATAAGTTCTTTCCTATAATAGAACTTAAAGATGTATGGTCACCAATATGTTCAGCCATTGTAACTAAAGCAATTGGAGCAATAGTAAGTAGTGCGCTAAAGCTTGGTGTATAGTTTATAAATGGAAATGCAAATGCTGGTAGACTAAAAAATGACGCGTCAAGTATTGGAGTAAAATCTACTAAGCCAAGACATACAGCTGTGATATATCCTGTAACAATACCTATTAAGAAAGGTATTATTTTAAGAAATCCTTTTCCTCTTACAGCAACAATAGCTGTTACTAAGAATGAAACAAGAGCTACAACAACTTCCTTCCACTGAAATATCGCTCCTGTTCCAAGACCAATTTGCGAAATTGCAGATGGAGCAAGGCCTAAACCTATAATCATTATCATAGGTCCTATTACAACTGGTGGTAATAATTTATCAAGCCAGTTTTTACCAGCAATTCTAATTATTATGGCAAATATTATATAAATAAGACCAACTGCCATAACACCTGTCATAGCTCCTGCAATGCCACCTTTTAAATAAGCTGCAGCAAGTGGAGCAATAAATGCAAATGAGCTGCCAAGATATACAGGAGATTTACCTCTTGTACATAAAATGTAAATTAAAGTTCCTATACCTGATGTAACTAATGCAACAGGAATAGTAAGAACAGTTTCTCCAGCCTGAGCATTTACAAGAATAGGAACTAGAATAGTTGCACCAAACATGGCAAATACGTGTTGGATGGCTAAAATTATCCACTTTGGAATAGGTGGTTTTTCATTAACATCCAAATTTAGTTTAGTTTCTTCCATAAAACTTTCCTCCTAATATTTTTATTTTGAAGCTTAATACTTCTTAGAAAAGGGCAATAAAAAATCACTAAATAAATTTTAGTGACTTAAATTATATAAATTAAAAATGAAATAAATGCAAAAGAAAGCAATATTTCTTTGCTAATTGTTATAATATAGCTTCTTACTTTTTCTACAAAATCTTTCATTTTTTGCACCCTAAAAGATAATACTATATTTTATAAAAAATTGCAATAGGAAAATTAAAATTGATAAATTTCGAAAAAAAGTTTGACTTAAATATTATATATGATATAATTTCATTAAATATAGGAGGTACAGATGAAAAAAAGTACAAAAATAATACTAGGAATAGTAATTGCTATAATATTTATATGTGTATTACTATTAATAGTTTTTAATGGCAAATTCTCTTCAAACTCGCAAGAAGCAAGTAAAGTAGAAGGAATTGATAAAGATATACTTTTATTTCTTAAAAAAAGTAATGTAATTAGTAAAGAAGATAAATATCAAGATTATGACCAAGACATTGGAATAAATGGGGCAGAAGGAAGTAAAAGATATATTTATGAAAGAAATGATAAAACTTATTATTATGTTGCAATAACAAAATTATCATATAGTGGAAATGGAAATTATGGAGAATATAGTTATAAATCAGGCGAAATTTTTTATAAAATAGAAATACAAGACTGCAAATATAATCCAAATGCAGAAAGTATAGATAAGAGAATTTTAAATGAAAGAGGAGAGTTTTCTTTTTATGTTGTTAGTGGGGAAAAGAAAGACTTTAAGTTAACTAAAACTTCTATTTAAAGAAAAGTAACTTAATAATCAAAAAAGATACACTTAAAGTAAAAGTGTAGCTTTTTTATAAAATAATAAACTTATAATGAAAAATTATTATTCAAATTCAATATGCAAAGGGGAGAGGTTCTCTAAAATTTTAATTACAGCTTTTTCCTTTTGGTCACTTTGACTTGCAATTCCATTACTGCAATATATTATTTTTTTTCCCATATCAATAAGACCAAAGATAGTTGATAAAACACAACATTCTGAAATTACACCAGTAAGATATATAGTATCAAACTTATCTAATGCTGCTAATAAATCTTTATTACTTAAAGCAGAAAATCCACTTTTAATAAATAAATTATCATTTGTTAAATACTTTTTCAACTCTGGTATATAATCATTCAAATACTTATTTGAATTAATCTTATCATATTTTTTATTATATAATTCCCACTGGCCCTTAGGATTTTTAGAAGCTATATGCTTAGAAAAAAATACTTGTCCCATTGGGAATTTTTTTATTTTTTCTTCAATGTAATTTATTGCTTCAGGCATTTTAATACATGCCCACTCATTTTCAGGCAAATAAACATTTTGCATATCTATAATTAATAAAGCAGAGTTATTTTTCATAGCAGACCTCCCACATTTAGCTCAAAAAAATAGTTTGATTAATCAACTGTTAAAATTAGTATAGTATAAAATAAAAAAGCTGGCAACTAATTGTTTCTAACAGTGCCTTTCATAGTAATCTTTTCATATTATAATTTGTTTAGACTATTTTGAAAATTTCATAACAAATGACCATAGTTGCCTACGGTCATTTGTTTAAGATACTTTCTTTTGCAGTGTCAATGTCCATATTAATTGATGGAAAATGTCACAGGGACCGGATTTGTAGGTAATAATTGCATTAAATTTTGATTCTTTACCTACTCTGCTTTTTACATCATAATCGCTAAATTTTTCCCGTAACGTTTGTGTCATTGTTTTGATGCCTACCTTATCAGCGAATTTGGCAATTTCTTTTTTTTCGCCTTTAAAATATTCATCTAAAACAATTTTTACTTCTACTTTGTTGTTTTCTACTGCTACTTGAAGCTCCCGAAGAGCATAATCAAGTAACTCATTTGAATTTTTAAACAAATTACAAGCTCCTTTCTTCTTACAATAGTAAGATTAGCACTTCTACAAATAGTTTATTACTATTAATTTATGTTACAAATATAGTTTATCATATTTTACATAATTTAGCAACGATATTCCATTAAATTTATCATATTTAGAGAGTAATTCTCTTTTAATCTTGCTTTTCTTCTTTACAATGCTAATAATACCACACCATCCTTTCTTTTGCAACTGCATAACTTATCCGTACGCATTAAAAATGCGACGGCTAAGAAATCAAGATAAAGGCGACAAAAAATGGACTAACAAATTCTAAAAAGCAAAGCTTTTAGAATTTGTAACGTTCGCATAACTATTTTGTACGAAACTTTTCTTCCTTACAGTCGAAAATTTCTACAAAATAGAAAAAATCAACCTTTACAGTTGATTTCTCAATACTTTCGTCTGGTGCGACGATTTTACTTAATGGAGCGATATTCTTACAAGTTACGAACTCTCTTGTTCTCTTTCTAAAGGTATTATATATAATTTATTATTGAATTTCAATAGAAGTATAGAAAAATTTTGTAATTTATTATATAATTTCAATGAATTTTAAAATCGTGAATGGAAGAAGTATAATGAAGTTTTATATAGGATCTGGATTTAAAAATTGTGAACTAGTTAATTATTATTCAAAAATATTGGAAGAGAATGGATGGCATCATACTTATAACTGGGCAAAAAATATTATAAATGATGAAACTATTGAAGATTTAATAGAATATTCTAAATCAGAGAAAAAAGGAATTATAGATGCTGATGTAGTAATTATATTATTACCTGCTGGAAGAGGAACTCATATTGAACTAGGTATGGCATTAGCATTAAACAAAAAAATTTTCTTATGTTCTGCTACAGAAGATGAATTTAGTATTGAAAATACTGTTAATTTTTATCAATTACCTAACATCGTTAGACTAGTCGGAACAGCTGATGAAAATATAAATCAAATAATTAAGGGGGTATTGTATTGAATCATATAGAATTTATTAATAATGCATACACTAAAGATAATTTGTGTCTTCCTATGATACATTTTAACAGTAATGAGAAGGATATTTGTGTAATATTTATACATGGAATGTGTCAGACCATAATTGATAATTATTTTGCTACAGTGTGGGGAAATATTTTAGTAGAAAATAATATAGGATTTCTTTATGAACATAACAGAGGACATTCAATAGAAAATGATACCTTAATGAAAGATGGTTCATATGCACGATATGGTTGTATGTATGAAATTTTTGAAGATTGTATTTTAGATATTGATTTAGCTATTAATAAAGCCAAAGAATTAGGTTATAAAAGATTTATTTTAATGGGGCATAGTTATGGATGTAACAAGCTGATTTACTACTATTATAAAAAACGACCTAACATTTTAGGACTAATACTTGCAAGTGCTCCAGATATGGTTGGACTTCAATTATACCGACAAAAGGATTATAACGAACTTATCAAAGAAGCAAAAGAGAATATTGATAAAGGCAATCCAAATAATCTCCTTAGTAACTTGGTTGAAGATTATATGTATATGAGTTCTCAAACATATTATAATTGGTTTAGAAAGAACTCTAATTTAGATAATTTACCAGTTATGGCTAATTCTGAAAATTGGTATCAATTTGAATCAATAAATGTTCCAATATTAACATTTTCAGGTTCAAATGAAACAGATAATTATTTACATTTAGATTTACTAAAAGATAAAGCAAAAAAATGTAATGACTTTGAATATAGAATTATAGATAATACGGCTCATTTTTATATTGGAAAAGAAAATGAAATAGGAAATATTATTTTAGCTTGGATAAAAAATAGATTTTAATGAAATTTAAAGACAATGCTTAATTTTAGTCTAGCTATAGCATTGCCTTTTTATATATTTACAAATTTATAATTTTTTCTATTATTTCTATATCTTCAATTCTATTAATAGCAAAACACTTTTTGCCCAAATCCTTTATAGAAGCACCTAAATGATACATTTCTTTGTTATCTATTACTATAAACCTATCATGAAATTTATTTGTTTTAGCAACTTTAAGAATAGGATATTCTTTATTGAATTTTTTTATATCTA
>CANSWM010000048.1 GCA_947650745.1 uncultured Clostridium sp.
ATTTAATTATTTTATTTAATTATTTTATTTAATTATTTTATTTAATTATTTTATTCTTTTTATAATTTATAAAAAATAAATTATAAAAAGAATATTCAAAATTTTTATTTTGAATAACTATAAAATTATTTCTTACTTAAATTTTTAATTTCAACTTTTTTATAAAAAATAGTTAAGTATTTCTATTTTCTTAATTTTATTTTTAAACTTTTTTATTTTCTTTATCATTATCCTTATTTTTTTTATTTGTCTTCGTATTTTACAATTTGACAACCCGATTTGTTTATATGTTTCATTTTTCCATTTTTATTTGTTCTATTTTTTTACTAATTTTTATCCTTTTCATAATTGTCATGTGGACAATTGTAAGGATGCTATAATTAAGATTTTAATTTTTTATATATTTTTTATTTTTTGCCTATTTTTTTGATTTTTTATGCAATTTTTATATCTGTTGGCGCTCTAAGCTTTTGATTTTTTATTGTATTTTTTGCATTTTATTGTTAATTTATTCTTTATATTTCGCAATTCATTACATTTTTACTTTCTATCTTTTTTTACTTTTTGTCAACTTTTTTTACCTCTTGTTAGTGATTTTAAGTTTTACTTATTCTTACTTTTTGACAAATAATGTTTTTCTTTCTTTGCTTCACTTTTGTTTGTTGTCTGTAAGCCTTGATATGACTGTGTTTTGTTTCTTTAAGATTTTTGTCTATATCTTTATATATTTTATTTTCGCAATTTGTTGTTTTTTCCTTCGTCTAGTTGTCATAATTTTATATTTTAGAGTTTTTTGTTTCTTTATTTACATAATGTTATTATTGATATAACTTCCGCCTTGTCTACTTCTATTATACTTTTTTTAAATATTACTACGAATGTTTTTAATGTATCTATTATTTCCGTAAGAGTTTTTGCTTTGTCTATATAAATATTTTAGCTTCTTATTTTATATATTTATTTGAGTTTTTCAAGTTTACATTACTTTTTTGACTCATATATATTTGTTTTTAATATTTTTCTTATATAAAATTAGATTTTCCTTATACATATTACTTATTCTTCTCTCTTATTTATTTTTATTTCTAAATTTTCATTGATATTGCTGGATTTGCATCGTTTGCTTTATATTTCGTTTTTAAGCCATTTTAAATTTTAAGACATATAGTTTGTTGTCTGCACATTTAATTGCCTATATATGTTTTAGCTTAATCATTTTTAAATAATATAAAAAGTTGTTTTGTACATAATCATATTCCAATATAATTTAACCTTATTTTAAAAAAAATGTGTTATTTTTATAAATAACAAAAAAGAAGTACTATGCCATTACATAATACTTCTTTTCTATTGGCGGAGATTGAGGGATTTGAACCCTCGCGGCCACATTCGCAACCCTAACGGTTTAGCAAACCGTCCCCTTCAACCACTTGGGTAAATCTCCAAATGCTTCATTTATTATAATATATATTTTTGCTTAAGTCAACTAATTTTGGGAAACAATTTTATTTTTTTGGCGGAGAGTGTGGGATTTGAACCCACGGTAGATTTTTATCTACTCCAGTTTTCGAGACTGGTACTTTAAACCGAACTCAGACAACTCTCCATATTATATGTTTTTATATTATAGTATAGATATTACCTTACGTCAACATAATTTTATCCTTTTTTCAATTATTTTTTGATAAATAGAAAAATATTTTGACATTTTTCTATTTTATTGATATTATATTATTGTAAATTTAAATAAAAGGAGAAGAATGAAATGGAAGAAAACAATTCAAATAATGCTCAAGGTCAATCAAATCCTTTAGCTCTTTCTGGTTTTATCGTTGCTTTATGTTCTTTACTTATTAATTTTGGAGGAATAGTAGGTTTAGTTGCCACTGTTCTTTCAGCTGTTGGTTTAGCTCAAGTAAAATCTAAAAACGGTAAAGGAAAAGGATTTGCAATAGCAGGATTAATTATTGGTATAATTAGTATTATTTATGGTATATACAGTATAATGAATGCAGCAGCTTTGCTTAGTACTCTTTAATATCAAGACCATACCTCCAGTTTGTCTGGAGGCTTTTTTATATCTATCAGAGCTATTAAAATCGTTTCTAATAAGTAATACTGTTTTTAATGTAAAAGTTCCTTATTTGCAAAATAAAAAGCTTCATAATCAAATATGAAGCTTTTTATTGGCGCAGAGGGTGGGATTCGAACCCACGGTAGGGATTAACCTACGCCAATTTTCAAGACTGGTGCCATAAACCAACTCGACCACCTCTGCATAATACACTTTTTTAGTGCATTACAATATTAATATATTAACATATTAACCCAAATCTGTCAATACTATTTTTAAGTTTTATCCTTAAACTATAATCTTTATTATTCTTTAGTTATATCAGAAGAATTAATTGCTCTTTTAATAGCTTCCTTTTCTTCGTCTGTCATTTTATATGTTGAGCTTCCATTAGATACTGGTTTTGCATATATATTTGACATTTCTCTAGAATATATTCCGATTCAATACAACCCCATCATTATTCTCATCTAATAAAGCTAACGTAAAACTCAAATCACTTCCTGTATCCTTATATGCATTATATCTATATATTCCGCATTTTTTGTATACAACGTTTTAAATCTGAATCTAAATTTGTACAAAACTTTTCTAGTTCTTCATTTTTTGTAATTGTTTTATTTATTTTTTCAATATGCTTATTTAGCATATCTTCAATATTTGTACCATTTCCAAGCTTTTGCATGAAATTTTTATATTCTTTTCTTAGTTTTGCAAGTTTTGCTAAATTTGCTATATATAACAAAAATATTATAATACAAAAACTTGTAAGATAAATTATAAACATTTCACTTTTCATAAATTGTAGTATAGTTTCCACTCTCTTACACTTCCCTTATCTCTAGTCTTTAATAATTTCCAATAGTCTTTCTAAATCTTCATTAGACTTATACTCAATTACTATTTTCCCTTTCTTTTGCCCTGCTTGTAATTTTACTTTTGTTCCGAAAAAACTTTGAAAAGAATCCTCTATATCCCTATAAATTGCTTCATATCTTGTATCTTTCTTTTTAGTTTTTTTCTTCGACTTTGCTTTTTCTTCTGCTTCTCTTACATTCGCTCCACTTTCAATAAGTTTTAGTGCTGTTTCTAGTTGTTTGTCTCCGTCCTCAATTGCAAGTAAAGCTCTACAATGTCCCTCTGTTAATTTTCCCTCTTTTGCAAGTTCTAATACTCTTTCATCTAAATTTAATATTCTAACTGTATTTGCAATTGCACTTCTACTCTTTCCCAATATTTCTGATACTTCTTGTTGTGTTAGTTCATATTCTTGCATAAGAACTTTGATTCCAACAGCTTTTTCTACTGCATTTAGGTCTTCTCTTTGGATATTTTCTATTAAAGAAATTGCCTTATTTTTTTTCTCATCATTATCTCTTACAATTGCAGAAATTTCTTTAAGACCAGCCTTCTTACATGCTCTCCATCTTCTTTCTCCTGCTATTATTTCATAATATCCATCTTTTTTAGTAACTATTATTGGTTGAATTAATCCATATTTTTTAATAGATTCCGAAAGTTCTTCTATTGCTTCTTCATCAAAATGTTTTCTAGGCTGCTCTTTATTTGGCTCTACATCAGTTATTTTAATCTTAAGTATACTTTCTCCTTCTTGTACCTTTTCTTCATCTTCTTTTATAGTATCTTGGAATAATGCATCTAGCCCTTTTCCTAATCCTGTCATTTTTGCCATTTATAATCACTCCTCCTTTATTTCATATGTTTTGCTTTTACCTTTTCATCGTTTTTATCATTTTTGTCTAAAAATTCTTTTGCTAATCTTTCGTAGCACTTTGCTCCTTTTGATTTTGCATCATATACTGAAATAGGCATTCCATAGCTTGGCGCCTCGCTTAGCTTGATATTTCTAGGTATAACAGTTTTATAAACTCTATCTTCGAAATATCTTTTTACTTCTTTTACAACTTGATTAGAAAGATTTGTTCTAGAATCATACATCGTTAAAACCGAGCCCTCTATCTCTATTGTTTTGTTTAAGTGTCTTCTAACCAAATTTATTGTATTTATAAGTTGTCCTAATCCTTCTAGTGCATAGTATTCACATTGTACGGGAATTAATACACTATCTGACGCAGTAAATGCATTAAGTGTAATTAGTCCAAGTGATGGAGGGCAGTCTATAATTATATAATCATATTGATTTCTTACTTCATCAATTCTCTCTTTCAACCTATGCTCTCTGGACATTAGTGAAACAAGCTCTACCTCAGCTCCTGCTAAGTTTATATTTGATGGACAAATTTTTAATTTCTTAATGCTAGTTTCTTTTACAGCATCATTTATGCTAATTTCATTTATGATTACATCATATATAGATTTTTCTATTTCTTTATCTATTCCAAGTCCACTTGTTGCATTACCTTGAGGATCTGCATCCATTAACAATACTTTTTTACCTTTTTTTGCAAGTGCTGCACTTAGATTAACAGAAGTTGTAGTCTTGCCTACTCCTCCTTTTTGATTTGCTATTGAAACTACTTTTGCCAATGTTTTTCCTCCTTTTTTTATTTTTTATTGCTGCATTTCTTAGTAAATTTCTTCTATAATAATATAAAATTATTATCAATATGTCAACAATTTTTAGATAAGTTTTTATTAATTTTATTAGTTTTCTATATTAGAATAATTTTCTCCATGTTGTTGCTCTAAATATATTAAAAGCACTGATATATCTGCTGGTGATACTCCAGATATTCTTGAAGCTTGTCCTACTGATGAAGGTTTATGTTTGTCTAATTTTTGTCTTGCTTCTAAGCTCAATCCTTTTATATCTTTATAGATGATATCTTCTTTTAACTCTTTTTTCTCCAGTTTTCTAAACTTTTTAACTTGTGCTTCTTGCATTTTTATATATCCTTCATATTTTAGCTCAATTTCAACTTCTTTTACAACATCTTTTTGAAGTTTTTTCCTTTTTTCGTCAAAGTTCTTCAAATCTTCATACGATATTTCTGTTCTTTTTAGCAATTCTGATAATTTTACTCCTGTTTCAATTGGTGTTGTTTCACGTTTAACAAGTAATCCATTTAGTTCTTTTGTTGGCTTTACTGTAGTGTTTCTGAGTCTTTCTATTTCCTCTTCTATTTGTTCTTTTTTAGTTTTAAATTTATTATATCTTTCTTCTGAAATTAGCCCTACCTCATAACCTTTTTCAGTTAATCTTAAATCAGCATTATCTTGCCTTAAAAGAAGCCTATATTCTGCCCTAGATGTCATCATTCTATATGGTTCATTTGTACCTTTTGTGACAATATCATCAATTAATACTCCAATATATGCTTCTGACCTATCTAGAATTAATGGTTTTTCTCCTCTAAGTTTTAACCCAGCATTTATACCAGCAATTATCCCTTGGGCTGCTGCTTCTTCATATCCAGAAGTTCCATTTATTTGTCCTGCAAAGAACATTCCAGAGATTTTCTTTAATTCTAATGATAATTTTAGCTGCGATGGTTCTATACAGTCATATTCAATTGCATATGCAGGTCTTGTAAACTCTACATTTTCAAGTCCAGCAATACTTCTATACATTTCAATTTGCACATCCTCTGGAAGAGATGAACTCATTCCTTGTACATACATTTCTTCTGTATTAGTTCCCATTGGTTCTATAAATATTTGATGCCTTTCTTTATCACTAAATCTAACAACTTTATCCTCTATCGATGGACAATATCTTGGTCCTGTCCCCTCTATCTTTCCAGCATAAAGAGGTGAGCGATGTAAATTTTTCTTAATAATTTCATGAGTTCTGGCATTAGTATATGTTAAATAGCATGGTACTTGTTCTATTTTTCGTTCTTCATTTTCAAAGGAGAACATTTCAATTTCGTCATCCCCATTTTGTATTTCCATTTTTGAAAAATCAATAGATTTCTTGTTTACTCTTGCTGGTGTACCTGTTTTAAACCTAACAATATCTATACCTAATTTTTTTAAGCACTCAGATAATTTATTTGCAGGAAAAACTCCGTCAGGTCCACTCTCATATGAAACTTCTCCAATATATATTTTTCCTTTTAAATAAGTTCCTGTTGCTAATATTACTGCCTTAACCTCGTAAATTGCACCTATATTTGTTTCTACACTTTTAATCTTATTATCTTCTACCTCTATATTTACTATTTCAGCTTGCTTTATGTATAAATTTTCTTGCTGTTCTAAAACATGCTTCATTTCAATATGATATTTTTTTCTATCCTCTTGTGCTCTTAAAGAATATACTGCTGGTCCTTTTGATTTATTTAGCATTCTTGATTGAATAAAGGCTTTGTCAGCATTTTTCCCCATTTCTCCTCCGAAGTGCATCAATTTCTCTAACTAAATGTCCTTTAGATGTTCCTCCAATATTAGGATTGCAAGGCATATTAGCAATTGCTTCTAAGCTTATTGAAAATAATAATGTTTTAAATCCCATTCTAGCTGTTGCAAGTGCAGCTTCGCATCCAGCGTGTCCCCCTCCTATTACGGCTACGTCATATTCGCCTGCATAATAACTCATATTTATTCCTCCATTTTGTTTTATATTTCAAAATTGTTACTTGTGAAACATCGAAATCTCGTTTGTTAATATTTCCTTTTATTATCAGTATTTTTAAGCATTCATCCAAAAGTTTTTTAATGGTTATATACTTATTAAGATTCTCTCTTTTTCTATGTTGAAAATCATTGTTACATACAATTATTTTCCTAAACAAAACTTCTTAAAAATTTCATTTATAATGTCTTCAGAAACGCTCTCCCCTGTTATTTTTCCAATTTCTTCTAATATATTTGTAATACTAATTGTAATAATGTCTATTGGCATTCTTACTTGTATTGCTTCTTTAGCTTTTTCTATATTATTTTTCATATTGCTTATTGCCTGTTTGTGTCTTTCATTTGTTACAGTAAAGCTATCATCAACACTTATTTCATTAAGTCCATACATTTCAGAAATTTTATCATATATCTTACTTATTCCCATCCTATTTAATGCAGATATTTCAATTATTGATTTTCCCTTTGCAAATTCTTTTATTTCTGCTTCATTTATTACTCTCTCTTTATCAATTTTATTTAGCAAAATTATTGCTTTTTTATTTTCTATCATTTGAAAAATTCTTTTATCTTCTTCTTCTAAATCTTTACTACTATCTATAATAGCTATAATCAAATCTGCACTTTTAGCCATTTCAATTGATTTTTCTATACCTATTTTTTCAACTAAATTTTCAGTATTTCTTATTCCCGCCGTATCTATAATTTTGATAGGAATTCCATCTATTTGAATAAATTCTTCTATTGTATCTCTCGTTGTACCTTCAATTTCTGTAACTATTGCTCTTTCAGTATCTAAAATTGCATTCAAAAGAGATGATTTACCTGCGTTTGGTTTTCCTATAATAGCCACATTTATTCCTTCTTTTATAATTTTCCCATTCTCAAAAGTTTTCTCTAGTTTATTAATATCTTGATTTATTTCATTTAGTGTCTTAAGCGCCTTATCATTTGTAACCTCTTCCACATCATATTCTGGATAATCTATCGAAGCCTCAATGTCTACTAATATATTCATTACTTTTTCTCTAATTTTGCTCAATGAATTAGATAATTCTCCGATTTAATTGTTTTACAGATGCTTTTGCCTCTTTTTCTGTTTTAGCATTAATAATATCTATTATTGCTTCTGCTTGAGATAAATCTATTCTACCATTTAAAAATGCTCTTTTGGTAAATTCTCCGAGGCTCTGCAAGTTCTGCACCATTTCTCAAACATAATTCCAAAATCTTTCTCATCACTATTGTTCCGCCATGAGAATTAATCTCGCACATATTTTCCGTTGTAAACGATTTTGGAGATACAAAAAAGGAAACTAATACTTCGTCAATTATTTTGTCTCTATCGACGATATAACCGTATTTAATGGTATTTGGTATTATGTTTACCATTTTAGACTTAGGTTTAAATACCTTTTTTATAATTTCAAAACTATCTTCTCCACTAATTCTTATTATGCCTATTCCAGAATTTCCGAATCCCCGTAGATATAGCAGCTATTGTACTCATAAAATTCATTACCTCCAAACAAAAAAATTTAATTAAAGTATTTATTAATAAAAAATTTTTCTATATATTTTATTTCAATATTTTCTTACGGAAATAGTATTTGTAAAAGTTTTTTGTTTTTTATATTAGCCCGTAAACTTAACTAATTGTGCCTTGCATTTTAAAATTTTGATATACAAAAAGACCAAAGTAAAGATACTTTCAAATAGAACAATTTTCTCTTTGAATGCATAAATCCTCACTTTGACCTTAGATTTTATTACATTTATTATTTTAATGAAACTATAATTTTTCTATGAATGCCTTCACCTATACTTACTGTTTTTACTTTACTATTATTTTGTAATTTTGAATGTATAATTTTTCTTTCATATGGAGTCATAGGCTCTAAAGTTATAGGTTTTCTTGTTTTTATTACACTTTTAGCAATTTTTTCTGCAAGATCTTCTAATACTTTTTTTCTCTTTTCTCTATATCCTAAAATGTCTAATTCAACTCTAATCTTTTCATTATTTTCTTTTCCTGCAATTGTTGAAAGTATCGTTTGTAGTGCATTTAATGTTTCTCCCCTATACCCTATTAAAAAATCTACATTTTTATCATCAATTATCACTTCTATTGAATTTTCTTTTACATTGCATTTATAAGAAACTTCTTTTCCTACTACTTCTTTAAGAAACTTATTTAAAAAATCATTTATTCTACTTTTTGCTTTTTCTAATATATCTTCATCTATTTTTAACTCTTCATTTTTAATTGCTTTTTCATTTTCATTTTTTTTACTTGTCTTTTTTTCTTTTAATTTTAATTCTACCTTTACTACTCTAGGTGCTAATATATCAAAAAAACTTCTTTTTGATTCTTCTTTTATAATATTAATTTCAACATCATTTTTTGAAACTTTTAATTCTTTTAATCCTTTTTCAATAGCCTCATTAGTAGTCTTTCCTTCAAATATTCTTGACTCAGGCATTTGCTTTTTCCTCCTTATTGTCTTTTATAAATATATTTAATAATAATCTTTCAATTGTCATAATAATATTATTGACAAGCCAATATAATGCAAGACCTAATGGTGCAACTAACGAAATTGAAACTGCAAGTATTGGCATCATATATGTCATATTCCTGTTTGTTCTTCCCATAATATCATCCATATCTATTTCATCTTTATTTGTTTTTTCTAATTCAGTATTTTCAGTATTTTCTTTAACCTTTTTATTTCCTTTTTGTTTATTTTGCATAGATGTCGTTACTTTCATTGATACAAATGTAGATATTACATATAAAACTGGTATAACATAAGTTCTCCAATCCGCAATATCTCTAGACGGAATGCTGCTTAAATCTAATCCTAAAAATTCCATATTTATATAAACTTTTTCATCTTCTCCTGATTTTTCTCTTATTATAGATATTTCTGGATAAGCATCTTTAGCTTCAGAATTTTCATTTATTTCATTAGTATATTTTTCTATTAATTCTGGTTCAACTTTTTTCATATATGTTAACGGACATCTTACTAAATAAAAAACTGAGAATAATAATATTATTTGAATAATAGCACTAAAGCATCCACCAAATGGATTCATTTTTTCTCTTTTATATAATTCCATTGTTTCTCTTTGAAGAGCTTCTGGATTATTTTTATTTTTTACTTGCAACTTTTTTATTTCTTCTTGAATTTTAGCCGTTTTTTTCATTGTTTTTTGCTGACTAATGGATATTGGCAATAATATTATTTTTATTATTATTGAAAATAATATTATTGATAATCCATAATTTTGAATTAAATTATATAAAAAATTTAATAAATATCCAAATAAATTTGCAAAAAAAGAAATCATATATAGTATTCTCCTCTATCTTATTTTAATAAATCAACTCCACCTTTTGAAAATGGATTGCATTTAATAATTCTCTTTATTCCATAAAAAGAACCCTTTATTATTCCATACTTTTCAATTGCTTGTTTTGTATATTCTGAACAACTTGGATAATACTTACAATTTTTTCCGCATTAATGGTGAAATATATTTTTGATATTTATTAATTAAGTAAATAAAAATTTTTTTCATACTTTATATATCTTGTCCTATCTTGTTTAAAATTGTTTTCATATCTTGTTCTATTAATTTAAAAGTTACAAAATCTAAATTAATATTTTTCTTAACTAAAAATACAATTCTTTTCCCTGGTTCTAACTTTTCTTCGTTTAATCTATAACTTTCTTTTATTAATCTTTTTATTCTATTTCTTTTAACTGCTTTTCCCATTTTTGTTTTTATAGCTATTCCGAATCTTATTCTTTTCAAAATTATTTTTTATAGCAAAAGCTTCTATATATTTTCCAAAATAATATTTTCCTTTTGTTAAAACAAGCCTAAACTCATAATTTTTCTTTAACATTTCTGTTCTTTTCATAATCTTACTATAAAAAAACTTATGCAAAAAGGACCTAAATTCTATGTAAGTTAGGTCCCGTGTTTTCTAATTATGCACTTAGTTTTTTTCTTCCTTTTAATCTTCTTGCTTTTAATATATTTCTACCAGATCTTGTCTTCATTCTCTTTAAGAATCCATGTTCCTTTTGTCTTTGTATCTTTTTAGGTTGGTATGTTCTTTTCATTTTGCACCTCCGAAATATTAATATAACATTAAAATTATACATTAATAAAAAGTTTGTGTCAAGCTTTTTATTAATTTTTCTTACGGAAATAAGCTACTTATTTTTTCTATCCACATTTTTTTGTAAATTTTCCACATTCTTATTGACATTTTTTTCTCTTTTTTGATATATTATTTAAGAACAATAAAAAAAATAAAGTGAGGATTACATATGAAGGACAATTACCAAGATTTAATGAATAAAGTTAAAACACTTGCAAGAGATGGTATTAACGCAATTGCTTATGACACTTGGATGTCATCTCTTGAAATATACTCTATTGAAGGAAATTTGATTACATTAATTGTTCCTTCTTCTTTTTTTGCTGACCAATTAAAACCTTATGAATTATATTTAAAAAATTGTTTCAAATCTGCAACAGAAAAAATGTATGAAATAACTTATATTTCTTCTGAAGATATAGAGAAGGGGAGCCAAAGTAAAAATCTTTCTGTCACAAATTCAGAACAAATCAAATCAAACTTAAATCAAAAGTATACATTTAGCACCTTTGTAATAGGGGATAATAATAGATTTGCACAAGCTGCTGCATTTGCTGTTGCTGAAGCTCCTGGAATGTCTTACAATCCACTTTTTATATATGGGGGAGTAGGCCTCGGAAAAACACATTTAATACATGCAATTGGAAACGAAATTTTGAAAAGGTCTCCAAATAAAAAAATTCTATATGTAACTTCTGAAAAATTTACAAATGAATTTATTAATGGAATTAAAGACAATTCAAATGAACAATTTAGACAAAAATATAGAAATATAGATGTTTTAATGATTGATGATATACAATTTATAGCAGGAAAAGAGGGTATACAAGAAGAATTTTTCCATACATTTAACACCATTCGTGAAAATAATGGACAAATTATTTTAACTTCAGATAAACCACCAAAAGATATAAATCCTTTAGAGGAAAGATTAAAATCAAGATTTATAGATGGACTTTTAGTAGATATTTCTAGCGCCAATTATGAAACAAGACTTGCTATATTAAGACAAAAAGTGCAACTTGAAAGTATAGTAATAGATGATATAGTACTCTCAAATATAGCTACAAAAATAGACACAAACATAAGAGAACTAGAAGGAACTTTAAATAAAATAGTTGCTCAAGCTTCTTTGACTCATAGTCCAATAACATTTGAACTAGCAGAAAAGGCTATTGCAGATGTAATTGCTCATAAAGAAAAAGTAATTTCATCTGATTATATAAAAGAAACTGTTTCTAAATACTTTAATATTGATGTAAAAGATATGGACAGTTCAAAACGTTCTAATGAAATAGCATTTCCAAGACAAATTGCAATGTATCTTTGTCGTGAACTTG
>CANSWM010000049.1 GCA_947650745.1 uncultured Clostridium sp.
TAGATATGGAAATGTCTTTTGCAACTCAAGAAGACGTTTTTGAAGTTATGGAAAAGGTAATGTATGATACATTTACTACATTTTCTAAGAGAAAAGTTGCAGAGTATCCTTTCCCAAGAATCACATATAAAGAAACTATGCTTAAATATGGTTCTGACAAACCAGATTTAAGAAACCCATTAATTATACAAGATGTTACTGAAATTTTCCAAGATACTGAATTTAACGCATTTAAAAATAAAACAGTAAGAGCAATTTGTACAAATGATATTTCAAATGAACCTAGAAGATTTTTTGACGAAATGGTAGATTTTGCAACTTCTGAGTGTGGTGCAAAAGGTCTTGCTTGGTTAAAACTTCATGAAGATGGTACTTTCCAAGGACCTATTGCTAAGTTCTTAGATGAAAGTCATACAAAAGGATTAATTGAAAAAACAGGTTTAAAACCAAATGAAGCTATTTTCTTTGTTTCAGATACAGAAAAAATTGCAGCGTCTATTGCAGGAGAAGTTAGAAAAGAATTAGGAAAAAGACTTAATTTAATAGATGAAAATGTATTTAAATTCTGTTGGATAATTGATTTCCCAATGTATGAATTATCTGATGAAGGGAAAATAGAATTTAGCCATAATCCATTTTCTATGCCTCAAGGAGGAATGGAAGCGCTAGAAAATAAAGAACCATTAGATATTCTTGCATACCAATATGATATAGTATGTAATGGTATAGAATTATCTTCAGGTGCTGTTAGAAACCATGACCCAGAACTTATGATTAAAGCTTTTGATATTGCAGGATATTCAAAAGATGTTATTGAAGAAAAATTTTCAGCACTATTTAATGCTTTTCAATATGGTGCTCCACCACATGCAGGAATTGCACCTGGTGTAGATAGAATGATTATGCTTTTAACAGATGAGTCAAACATTAGAGGAGTAATTGCATTCCCTATGAATAGTAAAGCTCAAGACTTGCTTATGGGGTCACCTCGGAAGAGTTACAGATGAACAATTAAGAGATGTTCATATTAAATTAGATATAAAGAAAAAAGAATAATATTTTCAATATCACCTGAATAATTTTATTCAGGTGATATTTTTGAAAACGGTATATATAAATAAAAATGGAAATATAACTAAATGGAAAATTAGAAGAATTGCAAAGAAAGTAAATAAGCTAAATAAAAAAGAAGAAACAGCAGTTGTTCTTTCAAAAAATTTATATGAGATACAAGAATTAGTAGATGAAATAGAAAAATATGAAGTAAAAATTTTAAATCGGAAGATGGATTTTTAAATTTTTACTTTGTGAAATTTTAGAATATCTAGAAAAAGTAACACATAAAAATGTAGAAACATTTGATGTTGCAATTCTTACCTATAATGTAGAAGATGTAATAAATGACCAAATTATAGAAATTGCAAAGAAAGTCAAAAATTTTAAAATAGTAACCAACAATACGAATAGATTTGTCTATATTGAAGAACAATTATATTTAGATTTTGGAATACCAATTCAAGTTACAAGTAATAAAGAAAGGGCAATAGCAAATACCAATATTATTATCAATATAGATTTTGATTATGACAAATTCAGTAAATACAAAGTTTTTAATGAAGCTACTATTATTAATATAAAAGAAGAATTTAACATAGAGGATAGAGTATTTAAAGGAAGAGTAATAAATAAATATAAGATAGAATATGATGAAGAAATACTAGACGAAATTAAAGATAAGACTGATTTTGATAGTAACATATTATATGAAAGCTTAATATATAGAAAAGATACATTTAAAAATATAAAAAAACAAATGCAAAACGATAAAGTCAAATTGGTAGAACTATTTTAGGAATAAAAAATGGATTTTATCGAAAGAAATTTCTTCTATGGCTCTTTAAAGAAATTACTAAAATTAAATATAAGAATAGGGAAAATCCGTTTGAAGTAACGGACGAACAATGTTCGCCACTACATTTGCGCTATTATTTAAATCACTGCTCTAAGATAATTTAATAGACTGTTATTTTTTAGTTAAACAATTTTATTAAAAATTATTGACAAAGTTTTGATTATATCGTAATATATTAGTTAATATCTAAATACATAAGTGTATTATGAAAGGAATGAATAACAAATGGAAAATAAAGAAATACTTTTAACACAAGAAGGATATGAAAATATCGAGAAAGAATTAGAATATTTAAAAACAGAAAAAAGAACAGAAATAGCAGAAAGAATAAAAGTTGCATTAGGCTTTGGTGACTTATCAGAAAACTCTGAATATGATGAGGCAAAAAATGCACAAGCACAAAATGAGATAAAAATAGCAGACCTTGAGAATAAATTAAGATATGCAAAGATTATAAATGAATCAGAAATAGATACAAAAACAGTTCAAGTTGGTAACACAGTAAAAATAAAAGACTTAGAATCTGATGAAGACTTTGAATACACAATTGTTGGTTCTACTGAAGTTGACTTATCACAAAATAAAATTTCAAACGAATCACCAATAGGTCTTGCTTTACTTGGAGCAAAGAAAAACCAAATTGTAGAAGTACAAATCCCAGATGGAGTTGCAAAATATAAAGTTTTAAGTATTACAATTGCAAAATAAGAAAATGAAAATAAAATTTATTTTGAGAAGCGATTATGTTTGATAATTGCTTCTTTTTATAAATCTAATTCAAATTTAATTAATTTATTTTAAACATATGTATTGAAATTTTAGATGTTTTATTATAAAATTGAAAAAGTATATGGGGGGGACTTAAAACTATGATTACTCTTGAAGATGTTAGAAACAATGAAGAGGTACAAGCATTAGTGCAAGGAGCTCAAAAACAGCTTAATAGTTTAGGGTATACAGAGCATTCTAGTCGTCATGTTGGAATAGTATCTAAAAGAGCTGGGGATATTCTAGAAGCATTAGGGTATCCAAAAGAAAGAGTGGAACTTGCTAAAATTGCAGGATATTTGCATGATATTGGAAACTGTGTAAATAGAAATGACCATGCTCAGTCTGGTGCAATACTTGCCTATAATATTTTAAAAGAAGTTGGAATGAATGTTACAGATAGAACAGAAATTATGATGGCTATTCGGAAATCATGATGAAGGAACAGGAACAGCAGTAAGCGATATATCAGCAGCGCTAATACTTGCTGATAAATCTGATGTTCATAGAGATAGAGTTGTAAATACAAACATTGGTACATTTGATAAGCATGATAAAGTAAATTATGCAGTAACTGATGCAAAACTTATAATAAATAAAGAAGAAAGAAAAATAACATTAAAGATAGAAATAGATACAGAACTTTGCCCAGTGCTTGATTATTTTGAAATATTTATTGATAGAATGATTATGAGTAAATATGCGGCAAAATTCTTAAAAATATGGTTAGAACTTATAATTAATGATACGAAATTATTGTAGAAGAAAGGAATGTGAATAGAAGTGAACAAAAAACTTAAAATTATTCTATGTATCGCAATTGTAATCTTAATTGCATTAATATCTTTTGGAGGAGTATATATAAAAGATACTGTAATTTTTAAAAATAAAATACCAGACTATTTATTAGCTTCAGAGTTTGGAGATAAAAGGATTACAAGCTTTAAAATTAATACTGAAACAAAAGAAGTAATACGTGATAAAGATGGAAAAGAAGTTACATCAATACCAGAAGGGGCAAATGAAGCAGATTATACAAAAGAAAATGTAAAAGTAAATTCAGATGAAAGCCTAACATCTGAAAATTATAGAAAAGTAAAAGAAATTTTTGATGGAAGGCTTAAAGAATTAGGAGTAAATGATTATAAAGTAAGATTAGATGAAAAAGAAGGAAACATCGTTGTAGAACTTGAAGATAATTTAAAAACAGATGAATTTTTACAAGATTTATTATGCAAAGGTGATTTTTCGATTACTGATGCTAAAGAAGGAAATATATTACTTGACAAATCTGATTTGAAAAAAGCAAATGTACTTTACAGTAATACTGGTTCAGGAGTTAGAGTATTCTTAGAAATAGCATTTAATAAAGAAGGAGAAGAAAAGCTTCAGGAAATAAGTAAGAAATATGTAAAACCAAGTGAAGAAGTAGAAGCATCAGATAACACAAATAAAGTAACTTTAAAAATAGAAGGAACAGACATGATGTCTACATACTTTGATGAGGAAATAACAAACGGAAAACTTACTATTTCTTTAGGAATTACACAAAATGAAGAAACATTACAAACATATGTAGAACAAGGAAGATTTTATGCAATGCTTTTGAATAACGACGAAATGCCAGTAGAATATACAATAGGAATAAGTGAAATTTCAAAAGGAAATTTATCAGGAACAGAAATGAAAATAATTATATGTGTAGCAGCATTGATAAGTGCAGCAATAATGATTTATCTAATTATAAGATTTAAACTAGATGGAATTTGTGCTGTAATTTCAATTATTTCTTGGGTAAGTTTACTTCTTGTTATACTAAGATATACAGGTACAGCAATATCATTAAATGCAATTTGTGGCATAGTTTTACTTATAATTTTAGATAGCTATATAATCTGCAAAATGCTAAAAGCTATAAAAGAAGATAGTTCGTATGAGAATGTAAATAAAGAAGTAATAAGAGTATATGCTAAAGAAAAAGAAGTAATTATTGTAACACTAATTGCAGCTGTTGTATTTACATTTATGCAATATGTACAAAGCTATTCTTTCGGAATGACATTATTTTATGGAATAATATCTATTGCTATATCAAACTTATTATTACTAAGAACGATGATTTTAGCAAGATATAGTAATAATTAAGCGAAAGGAATTGGAAAAAGTTATGAAGAATAAAATTATAATAGGTTTAATAGTTTTAGTTATAATAGTTCGGAGCTATTATTGTTTGTATGAGTGGATTTAATTTGAGCAATGACTATGATAATTCAAAAAAGATAGCTATATATGTTAAAGAAGGAATAAATATAGAAGATATAAAACAATTTTCAAAAGAAGTATTTGGTAAAGATAATTGCACAGTAGAATATTCAGATAGATTTGAAACTAGCGTTTTTGTAAATGTAAAAGAAATATCTGATGAACAAAAAACTAATCTTGAAAATAAATTAAAAGAAAAATATGAAAGCCTTTCAAAATTAGAAGGCGATGTAATAGAAATTACAGATGTTCCTAAAGTAGATATATATGACTTAATAAAATCATATATTAAGCCAATAGCAATAACAACTGGGCTTGTACTAATAATTCTTTTAATTATGGGAAGAGAAAAAGGAATGGCAAAAGCGTTATTTATACCTTTAGGATTAATCTTAGGAATAAGTGCATTTTATGTAAGTGCTATTGCAATTTTAAGAATACCTGTATCTGAATACATAATTTCTGTTGGAATTTTTGTATATACACTAAGTTTAATTATTGCAGCAGCATATGCAAAGTCAAATAATTAAAAAATAAGAGGTGATTACTATGCTAAAAGGAATGGATACACTTGTTAATCTATGTAAAGCAAGAGGATATATTTATGCAGGTTCTGAAATATACGGAGGGCTTGCAAATACATGGGATTATGGACCACTTGGTGTTGAGCTTAAAAATAATATAAAAAATGCTTGGAGAAAAAAGTTTATACAAGAAAATAGATACAATGTGGGCTTAGATGCAGCAATACTGATGAATCCAGGAGTTTGGGTTGCTTCACGGACATGTAGGAGGCTTTAGTGACCCTCTTATTGACTGCAAAGAGTGCAAAACACGTCATAGAGCAGATAAACTTATCGAAGAATGGATGCATGAAAATAACTGTGAACAAATAGTTGATGGTTGGTCAGATGAAAAAATGATAAGCTATATGAAAGAACATCATATAGCATGCCCTAACTGTGGAAAAGAAAATTTTACAGATATTAGAAAATTTAATTTGATGTTTAAGACATTTCAGGGAGTAACAGAAGATGCAAAATCAGAAATATATCTAAGACCAGAAACAGCACAAGGAATATTTGTGAATTTCAAAAATGTACTAAGAACCTCAAGAAAGAAGATACCATTTGGTATTGCACAAATTGGTAAAGCTTTTAGAAATGAAATAACACCTGGAAACTTTACGTTTAGAACTAGAGAATTTGAACAAATGGAATTAGAATTCTTCTGTAAACCAGGCACAGATTTGGGGTGGCATGAATATTGGAAAGAATTTTGTAAAGACTTCTTAATTTCTTTAGGAATGAGTCCAGGAAATATCCGTTTAAGAGACCATGAAAAAGAAGAACTTAGCCATTATAGTAATGCAACTACTGATATAGAATTTGCGTTTCCATTTGGTTGGGGAGAGCTTTGGGGAATAGCAGATAGAACAGATTTTGACTTAAAGCAACATATGGAACACTCAAAAGAAGACTTGACATATTTAGACGATGAGACAAAAGAAAAATATATTCCATATTGTATAGAACCATCACTTGGATGTGATAGAGTTGCACTTGCATTCCTTTGCAATAGCTATGAAGAAGAAGAAATAGGAGAAGGAGATACAAGAACAGTGCTAAAACTTCATCCTGCACTTAGCCCATACAAAGCAGCTATACTTCCATTATCAAAGAAATTATCTCCTAAAGCTGAAGAAATATATATAATGCTTTCTAAGAAATTTATGTGTGATTATGATGAAGCAGGAAGCATAGGAAAAAGATATAGAAGAGAAGATGAAATTGGAACTCCTTACTGCATAACAGTAGATTTTGATACAGAAAATGATAATACTGTAACTGTAAGAGATAGAGATACAATGGAACAAGTAAGAGTAAAAATAGATGAACTTGCTTCTTGGATAGAAGAGAAAATTGAATTTTAAAATATAGAAGTAAAAAAGAGTTAGCTCGAAAGAGAAAGCTCTTTTTTTGCTAAAAATAATTGAATTTTATATAAAAATATAGTAAAATGTTTATGTCTATCACGATTATATTTAGGAAAGGACTATCAAAATGGATTTAAATGAAGATGAAGAAGAAAATGTTTTACCAAATGATAACAAAATAGGAGAAAAAAGCGTTAATCAAGGAAAACCAAAAAAAACAAAAGAGGAAATTATGAATTGGTCAAGAGAATACTATGCTTGGGTTAAATCAATTTATCCTATAGAAAGTTTTGAACTTAAAGGAAGAGAAGAAGAAATACTTTTCTTTTACCATGGATTTAATTATAAAGCATTAAAAGATGAGAATTCCTTATCTTACTATTTAATAGATGATGAATATGCTAAATATTTGGCTAAGCGAGAAGCGCTGCATTTACAAGGAGAAGAAATACCAGAAAATGAAAAAAGGGTATATGAATCTAAAGGCTTTATTAATATAGATAAAGATGAAAAATACTTTAATTTTGGAATTGAATGGGAACATAAAGGACACGGTTATGGTAGAATAATTTATAACAATTATCTGAATATTCTAGAAATGCTAGGCATTGAAAATAAAGAACAATATGAAGTAAGAGTATATGGTAATCCAGACCATGACTTTTTAAAAAGAATTGAAACAGAAAGATTAGTTGCAAAAACTAATAATGAACCTAATGCTGAAAATGCATTACAAATGATTGGCGAATTTGCAAAATATCCTAATACTATGAGATTTAGTGAATTAAATAGTATTATTGAATATGCTTTAAATTCAGGTATACCTATGGAAGATATTACAAAAGCAATAAATGATAATGGATTTAACATAGGATATTCTACTGTTAATTCGGTGCCTTGTTTTAATGATGAAGATTTAAAAAAATTCAAATTATTTAATATTACTGGTTTAAAAGCAAGCTCTATGCATCATCATTTTATGGGGAAAAGAAATTTTGGATTTATGAAACTTCTAGGTGATGTAGACACAGAAGATGCAACATTAGAATTTAAAAGAGTTTTTGAAGAAGTCAAAAATGAATATGAAGAAAGAGAAGAAAATAAATATATACCAGAGAACTTAAAAGAATTTGGAGAACTTGAACATATTATTTTAGACTGGGAATATTCAGGATTATTAATTAAAAACGTTGATACAGAAATTAAATCAATTGTAAAAAAACAAGCAATTAGCAAATTTGATGAATTTGACCCAGAGCATAAACATTCATGGGAATTTCAAATAGATTATAATTCAGATGCTACTTTTAGCATGTTAAGAGATGCTGGTCTTATGGATAGAAGTGTATACATAGAACTATATCAAAAGGCACTAAATAGGAATTATAATTTAGAAGAATTTGATAGTGCAATTTATAGATATATTGATAAAGAAGAAAGAAAAGAAGCAAAAAAAGAAATCGCCCAAAATGTATATTATCCTTCTCCAAAGAGAAGATGGCAAGAATCATCTGCTAGTGGAAAAGAACATAAGGTTTCAAAAATTAAAATACCTCAAAGAATATCTGAACAAGGAACAGTAAGAGAAATAATAAAGAAAGAAATTATAGAACAAGGAATTGCTAGAAGCATTAAAATAAAAACCGATATGACTGGTATTGGAAAATATGGCAAACATTTTGTGGTAGATAATTTGAAAGACTGGTTATTTGGTGTACCAGGAGCTCATGGAAATCTAAAGGTTGTAGGAACAAATGCAGTAGTGCTGCCTCCACAAACTCCAGAGTTTGCTATAAATTTGATAAAACAAGTTTTAAATAATTTAGCTTATCCTGGTGTAGGTGGAAGAGGAGATTAAATTTTCATAAATTACTACAAAATTTAATATATTTATGTTAAAATATAAATATTGGAGGAATTATGAATTTTGAAAATTTATTAAAAGAAAACTTAGGAAAAGAAAATGTTTTCTTGAATGAGCCTATGTCTAAGCATACATCATTTAAAGTTGGAGGGCCTGCCGATTTTTTTGTAAAAATTGATAGCATTACAAGTTTAAAGTATGTTATAGAAATTTCTAAAAAATATGAAATTCCACTTTTTATATTAGGAAATGGAAGTAATATATTAGTTAGAGATAAAGGGATACGTGGAATTGTTTGTAAAATTGAGATAAATAAGTTTGAAATTTTAGAAAATGGAGAAGATATTTTTGTAACTATTGGTAGTGGAAACAAAAATGGAGAAATTTCACATAAATTATTAAATTTGGAAATTTCAGGTTTTGAATTTGCTTCGCGGAATTCCAGGAAGCTTGCGGAGGAGCTGTAAAAATGAATGCTGGAGCTTATGGAATGGAAATGAAAGATATTGTTTATTCTACTATATTTATGGATTATGATGGAAACATAAAAGAAATAAAAAATAGAGAACATGAATTTGAATATAGAAGAAGCATATTTTCAAAAGAAAAATACATAATATTAGAAAGTACATTGAAATTAAAAAAAGGAAATAAAGAAGAAATAGAAAAAAAGATAAAAGAATATCAAACCCAAAGAAAAGAAAAACAGCCACACGATAAACCTTCTGCTGGTAGTACATTTAAAAGAGGAAAAGGATTTATAACATCAAAAATAATTGATGAATGTGGGCTTAAAGGTAAAAAAATAGGTGGAGCTAAGGTTTCAGAAAAACATGCAGGATTTATTGTAAATGAAAAAAATGCTACGGCATCAGATATTTTGGAACTAATAGAATGTGTGAAAAATATAGTTTATGAAAAAACAGGAGAAAAAATAGAATTAGAAATAGAGGTTATTGGTGAAAAATAATTGCATTTTATTGTAAACTATGATATAATTAATTCTTGCATTTTAAACCAAAGCGGTGAGATGTAAAAAAAATAAGGAGGACTACACCAATGAGCACATCAAATATTGTTGTGGAGATGCAACAATGGAAGCAAAAAAGAATCCACCGGACGGCCCCTATCTTTTGGGGAAAACATGTGAAAGATGAAACATACATGGATGAGAGAGTGACTCTCATTGCCATTACAGACAATGGTATGTATGTTAAGCTGCATGAAAATCCTGGAACAAGACCTGAATTTAAAATGCTGGATGCCAGATTTCTTGATGGCAACTGGGAGCTTGCTGAAGACTGGCCTGATGATTATAAACCGAGAAATTATAGGCCGAATATAGCATATGCAGTCTAAGTGGAGATGCCTTGACAAATGGCTGGGGAGAATCTTTCCCCAGTCATTTGTATAAATTAGAAAAAAATTAAGAATTTTTACTTGCAATTATTCCCAAAATATAGTAAAATAGTAAAGTATTAATATAAATATACCTTTTTCGTGGCTTAAGGGGATTATTACACTTATGCTTAAGCTAGGGAAAATGGCAAATTTAAAATTTGTGGAGGTGTAAATATGACTAAGGAAAGAAAACAAGAAATAATTGAAACTTTCAAAAGAGATGAAAAAGATACTGGTTCTTCAGAAGTTCAAATCGCTCTTTTAACAGAAAGAATCAATGAACTTACAGAGCATTTAAAAATTCACAATAAAGATAATCATTCTAGACGTGGACTTTTAAAAATGGTTGGTAAGAGAAGAAATCTTTTAAACTATTTAGCAAAAAAAGATGAGAACAAATATAAAGAAATAGTTGAAAAATTAAATTTAAGAAAATAAAATTTAAGGGGCGTTTTGTTTTTATTGGCAAACGCCTCTAAAGTATATTATATTAGAAGTTAGAAATTAGATATTAGAAGTTAGAAAGGTAAAATCTTCTATCTTCTAATGTCTAACCGCTAACTTCTAGAAAAAAGAAAGAAGGAAAATTATGTTTAAAACATTTGAAACAGAACTTGCAGGAAGAAAATTAGTAATTGAAAATGGCAAGATAGCAGAACTTGCAAATGGAAGTGTAATGGTTAGATATGGAGAAACTGTTGTTATGGTTAACGTTACAGCTTCAAAAGAACCAAAAGAAGGAATAGACTTTTTCCCATTATCTGTTGATTATGAAGAAAAACTTTATGCTGCTCGGTAAAATACCAGGTGGATTTACAAAAAGAGAAGGAAAACCTGCTGATAAAGCAATACTTACTTCAAGAGCAATAGATAGACCAATACGTCCATTATTCCCAAAAGATTTTAGAAATGATGTATGTGTTATTGCAACTGTTTTATCAGTTGAACCAGATAATTCACCAGAAGTTGCAGCAATGATAGGTACTTCTTGTGCGCTTGCAATTTCAGATATACCTTTTGGAGGACCAACAGCAGCAGTAAATGTAGGATATGTAGATGGAGAAATTATAATAAATCCTACTTTAGAACAAAGAGCTAAAACTGAATTAAATTTAACAGTTGCAGGAACTTTAGATAAAGTAACAATGATAGAAGCTGGAGCAAATGAAATTCCAGAAGATATAATGTTAGAAGCTATAAAAAAAGGACATGCAGAAATAATCAAAATATGTAAATTTATCTCTGATATCCAAAAAGAAATTGGGAAAACTAAATTTGAATACAAATCATTTGCAGTATCAGAAGATTTATATAAAGAAGTAGAAGATAGCTTTAAAGATAGAATGTATAAAGATGTACAAGCACAAGATAAAGAAGTAAGAGATAGCAACATAGATAAACTAACAGAAGACATTAATGCATTTATAGTAGAAAAACACGGAGAAGAATTTGCTGAAGAAAATGCTATGGAAATTGGAGAAATCATTTACAAATTAGAGAAAAAATGTGTTAGAAAAATGATTTATGAAGAACACAAACGTCCTGATGGAAGAAAAATTGATGAAATAAGACCATTATCTTGCGAAGTAGATGTTCTTCCAAGAGTACATGGAAGTGCAATATTTACAAGAGGACAAACACAAGTTATGTCTATTGCAACTTTGGGGATGCTTTCAGAAGCTCAAAGCTTAGATGGACTAGATGAAGAAACAACAAAACGTTATATGCATCAATAT
>CANSWM010000050.1 GCA_947650745.1 uncultured Clostridium sp.
ACATGTATTTTTAAAAATTAGATAAAAATGTATATCACAAAACAACTGTAAAAAAATTATTTAGAAGCTATATTGATATAATATGAAAATAATAAATTATATTAAAATAATTATTGATTAGCAATTTTTATTTTAATATAGTTTTATCAAAAGTATTGATAGAAAATTCATAAGTGAATAAGCTATAAATAAAAAAGCAAATTATAATAAAAAAGGTTATTTAGAGTTTAGTTTTAGAGGATACTTTATATATAAATAAAAATAAAAGGCCTTAAAATCGAAATTTAAAGGTCCTTTATTTTTTTATAAAATTATTTTAAAATCTCTTCATGTTCAGTATTTCCAGCACTTTCAGAAGTAGTATTGCTTAGAATTTCAGTAGATTCTTTTTCTAAGTTATCCTTTGCAACTGTCATAAGAAGTTTTAATCTATTTGTTTGGTTTGCTTCACTAGCACCTGGGTCATAGTCTACTGGACTGATGTTAGCATTTGGATATTTTGAACGTATTGTTTTTATTACACCTTTACCAACTACATGATTTGGAAGACATGCAAATGGTTGAACGCAAACGATATTAGGTATTCCATTTTCTATGTACTCTATCATTTCAGCAGTTAAAAACCAACCCTCTCCAGTTTGATTTCCTATTGATAAGATATCTTTTACTTGTTCTTCTAAATGCCAAATGTTACATGGTTCTAAGTAATCTTTGGAAGAATTTTCAAGAGCTATTTTTAAATCTTTTTCAAATATGTCAATTAGCTTAAGCGCAAGTTTGAATATTTTTGCTTTTGTCTTATCTGTATTGAGAAGGCTGTTAAATGTAATTTTATGAGTTGCCATAAATTTTATAAATCCCATAAAATCAGGCATTACAACTTCTGCACCTTCATTTTCTAATACATCAATTACAAAATTATTTCCGAAAGGATGATATTTAATTAATATTTCTCCAACTATTCCGACTTTAGGTTTTTTGATATTTGTATCCAATTGTATTTTTTCAAAGTCTGCAACCATATCATATATGCTTTTTTTAAATTGTTTTGAGTTCGAATTTCTTATTAGGGATTTACAGTTTTCCATCCATTTATCATACAATTTCTTTGTTTCACCTTTGGTAAGTTCATAAGCTCTATTTTTAAGTAAAAGTTTTTGCAATAAGTCTCCATAGATTACAGATTTTAAAAGTTTTTCCATAAGAGGTATAGTTATCTTAAAACCTGCATTTTTTTCCATACCTACTATATTAAAACTTACAACTGGAACTTGTGGAAATCCAGCATCCCTAAGTGCTTTTCTGATAAATCCAATGTAGTTAGTTGCTCTGCAACCTCCACCCGTTTGCGACATTATAAGTGCGGTTTTATTGACATCATATTTTCCAGATTCAAGAGCTTCAATCATTTGACCAGTTGTTAAAATTGATGGATAGCAAGCATCATTATTTACATATTTAAGACCAGTTTCTACAGTTTTAGGGGTACAAGTATCCAATAGTTTTACATTGTATCCAGATGCTTTAACTGCAGTTTCTATAAGCTCAAAATGGATTGGTGCCATTTGTGGAATTAGTATAGTATAATCTTTTCTCATGTCTTTTGTAAATGGAATTTTGTGTATTTCATAATTACCTTTTGCATCTTCGCAAGAATTACAACTATTACTGTTTTTCTTTTCTAATCTTTTATTTATGCTTGCAAGAAGAGATCTAATACGAATACGAACTGCACCTAAATTATTTACTTCATCTATTTTTATAAGAGTATACATTTTGTTGTAACTTGATAGAATTTCTTCAACCTGGTCAGTAGTAACTGCATCAACACCGCAACCGAATGAATTTAGTTGAACTAGTTCTAAGTTATCATGTTTTCCAACAAAGTCTGCTGCTGCATATAATCTGCTATGGAATACCCACTGATCAACAACTCTTAAAGGTCTTTTGACAGGTACATCCTTTGAAATTGAGTCTTCCGTAAGAACACAAAGACCAAGTCCCGTAATTAAAGTATCAATACCATGGTTAATTTCACCATCTACATGATAAGGGCGTCCGGCAAGAACAATACCTTTTAAATTATGTTCTTCCATATATTTCAAACTACGTGTGGCTTCATCTCTAATATCTTGTTTACATTTTTGATATTCTTCTTCAGCCATAATTGCAGCCTTTGTTAATTCTTTTTTAGTAAAATTATATTCTGAAAATTCATCTAGTTCCATTACCTTTTTTACAAGGTTTTTGCAATCAAAAGGTAGAAATGGATTAATAAATTTAACGTTTTTAACTTCTTCTACATTATTTTTTATAACTTCTGAATAAGATATAACAATTGGACAGTTATATTTGTTATCTGATTCCTTAAATTCTTTTCTTGAATAAGGAATACAAGGATAAAATATGGTTTTGATGCCAGAATTTATTAAACTAACAATATGTCCATGTGAAAGTTTTGCTGGATAGCATACAGATTCTGATGGCATTGATTCCATACCTTTTTCATAAGTTTGTCTTGTACTTTTTTCAGATATAATAACTCTAAATCCAAGAGCAGTAAAAAAGGTAAACCAAAAAGGGTAATCTTCATACATATTTAAAACTCTTGGAATACCAATAATACCCCTAGGGGCATCTTTTTCAGAAAGTGGTTCATATCCAAATATTCTAGATTGTTTATATTTAATAAGATTAGGAAGCTCACTATTTCCTGTTACGATACCAGCACCACGCTCACAGCGGTTACCAGAGATATGAACTTTACCATTACTAAATTTGTTTACTGTAAGACCACAGTGATTTTCACAGCCATTACATCTTGTATGAGTAATATTTATTTGTAGACTATTTAAATCTTCTAAATTTGCTAAGTGCGAAATATAATCCATATCCAAATTTGCTTCATATTGTTCTTTGGCCAAAAGTGCAACTCCGTAAGCACCCATGAGACCAGCAATATCAGGTCTGACAACTTCTTTTCCTACAATAGTTTCAAAACTACGTAAAACAGCATCATTATAGAAAGTACCACCTTGAACTACTATATGGTCACCTAAAGCTTCTGGGTCTCTAATTTTCATAACTTTTTGAATGGCATTTTTAATTACGGAGATAGAAAGTCCAGCCGAAATATCTCCTACTGAATACCCTTCTTTTTGGGATTGCTTGATTTTAGAATTCATGAAAACTGTACATCGTGAACCCAAATCAACAGGTGTTCTTGACATTAAAGCTTCATTAACAAAATCTTCAATAGAAAGATTTAAGCTTTTAGCAAAAGTTTCAATAAATGAACCACAACCTGAAGAGCAAGCTTCGTTAAGCATAATATTGTCAATAGCACCATTTTTTAATTTTATATATTTCATGTCTTGCCCGCCAATATCAACAATACCTGTAACATTTGGCAAAAACTCGCTAGCTGCTCTATAATGAGCAATAGTTTCAATTTCATTTAAATCAACATTTAAGGCTGTTTGAATTAATTTCTCACCATACCCTGTAACGCCTGAGAAACGAATTTTAGCACTTTTGGGCAAAACTACATATACTTCCTTTAACATGTCTATAACACTTTTTAAAGGGTCACCTTCATTATTTCTATATATAGAATGCATAAGTGAGCCTTCATTATCGATAATTGCCAGTTTCGTAGTAGTAGAACCTGCATCTATTCCAATGAAACAGTCTCCAGAAAATCCTTCTAAATTTCTTCTTTTTACCTTTGCTTCTGAATGTCTTTTTTTGAAAGCCTCATATTCAGCATCAATTGAGAAAAGAGGAGGTAAAGGCCTAGTTGTTGTGTCTTGAGAATTTTTTAGAACTCCTATCTTGCTTTTTAATTTCTGAGCAGAAATTGGTTTTCTATTTAAGGAATCTAAAGCTGCTCCCTTTGCAACTAAAAGATGTGCGTCCGTAGGAGTGATGGCAGATTCTTGCTTTAAGTTTAAAGTATCTATAAATCTTTTTCTAAGTTCAGATAAATAATTAAGAGGACCACCCAAAAAAGCAATATTTCCTCTAATTGGTCTACCACAAGCAAGTCCACTTATTGTTTGATTTACAACAGCTTGAAATATTGAAACAGCAATATCAGATTTCTCAGCACCTTCGTTTATAAGGGGTTGAATATCTGTCTTAGCAAAGACTCCACAACGAGATGCAATAGGATAAATTGTTTTAAAGTTTTTTGCAAGTTCATTAAGGCCAGCAGTATCAGTATGTAATAAGCTTGCCATCTGGTCCAAAAATGCACCAGTTCCGCCAGCGCAAGTTCCATTCATACGCTGTTCAACAAATTTATCAAAATATATAATTTTAGCATCTTCGCCACCAAGCTCAATAACAACATCAGTCTGAGGTATATATTTTTCCACCGCACGTTTACAAGAGACAACCTCTTGAATAAAAGGTAAATCTAAGAAATTTGCAGCAGACATTGCTCCAGAACCAGTTAAAGCCAGAGTAAATTCATGATTTGGATAATTTTCAGCTAGTTCTTCTAATACTTTACAAACGGTGTTTTTTGTATCAGAAAAATGTCTTTTATAAGATGTATGAATAGTATCTAAATTATCATTCATAACAACTATTTTTACAGTGGTTGAACCAACATCTAATCCAACATGCAATAATTTTTCATTTTCCATATAAATAACTCCTTAACCTCTTAGCTAATTTTATTTGTTTCTATATAATTTTATACGCAAAATGCAAATTTGTCAATGTAAAAAACTTCCTATAATAGGTGATAAACCCTAAGGACATAAGAGAAAGATAGATTTGGTTAATTATACATAAAAGAATTATTTTAACTGGTATTAACAAAATATATAAAAATAATCATAATTTGTCCGAAGATTAAATATATTTAGGGTATAAATTAAAAGTTGGAGGAAAGAATATGAAAAATAAAAAATTGTTTTTATTTATAATTGGTATTATAATTTGTGCGGTTATAGTAATAATGATTAAAAATCCTAAAGAAGAAAGCGAAGGAGATACTGCCGAAATAACACCTATGGAAGAAATGACAGAAGAACAAGAAAGACAGACTATGATTTCATTATATTATACAAATATTGAAACAAACACATTAATTCCAGAAGCCAGAGTTATTGATGCAAAAGAGCTTCTTGAAAATCCATATAAAACTTTAGTTGAATATATCATAGAAACTCCTAAAAATGAAAAATTAAAAAGTAGTTTTAAAAATCGGAACAAAGGTAAATAATGCAACGCTAAATGGAGATGTGGTAGCAGTTGATTTATCTAAGGAATTTATAGAAATAGAAAATGTAGAAGATATAAAGTTAAGTATAGATGCAATAGTAAATACTTTAACAGAATTAAATGAAGTAAATGCTGTAAAAATATTGATAGATGGAGAAGAAAATGTAAATATTGAGAACACAGAAATTACTTTAAACGAAAATTTTACAAGAACTATTACCTAAAAAATTTATAAAGTTTAACATATCTCATAAAATGTTTATAATTAAAAAGAAAATTCTCAACTTCATTCAAAGAAGCAAGAGTATTTTCTTTTCTTTTTTTAAAACTTAATTTTTTATTTCCGATTAGAATTATTATTCCTTGAATAAAATAAATTATTTTGCATAATATCACTCATTTCTGTTTAATTTTATAAATATTTATTATATAATATAATATGAAATTTGTAGAAAAAGGGTTACATTATGGAAATAAAAGAAAATGAAAGAATTGATGATTTAGAAATAAAGGGATTAAGAATAATACAAAATAAAAAATGGTTTTGCTTTGGAATAGATAGTATTTTATTATCAGATTTCGCAAAAGAGATACATAGTGGAAGTAAAATACTTGATTTAGGTGCAGGAAATGGAATTTTAGAGCTTTTACTTGCGGCAAAGATAGAAAATTCAAAAATAACTGGAATAGAAGTACAAAAAGAAGTATGTCAAATGGCAAAAAGAAGTATTAAAATGAACAACCTTGAAGACAGGATAGAAATAAAAAATATAAATATAAAAGAGTTAAAAGAAACTGCAATTTATGATGCTGTAGTAACAAATCCGCCATATAAGAAAAACGAAACAGGGCTAAAAAACGAAATAGAAGAAAAATTAATTGCAAGGCATGAGATTTTAGCAAATCTAGAGGATTTTATAAAACAAGCAAGCAAAAGTTTAAAAGATAAAGGTTCAATGTATATGGTAAATAAACCAGAAAGGCTTATTGATATTTTTGAGTATTCAAGAAAGTATAAATTAGAGCCAAAAGAATTAAGAATGGTTTATTCTAAAGTAAACTCAAAACCTGTGCTAGTTTTAATAAAAGCAACTAAAAATGCAAATAAATATTTAAAAGTAATGCAGCCTTTATACATTTATGAAGAAAATGGGGAATATACAAAAGAAATATTAAAAATATATGGCAAGGAGAAATAAAAATGAATGGAAAATTATATTTGGTTGCAACACCGATAGGAAATTTAGAAGATATAACATTAAGAGCAATTAGAATTTTAAAAGAAGTAGATATTATTGTCGCAGAAGATACAAGGCAAACTCTGAAACTATTAAATCATTTGGAAATACAAAAACATCTTATTAGCTATCATAGACATAGTACTAAAGAAAAAGCAAAAGACATAATAGAAGAAATAAGAATGCGGTAAAAATATAGCACTTGTGTCAGATGCAGGAACTCCTGTAATATCTGACCCAGGGGAGGAGATAGTAAAAATAGCTTTGAATGAAGAAATAGAAGTGATACCAATTCCAGGGCCTTGTGCATTAATTACAGCAATTATTGCATCAGGAATAGATGCAAAAGAATTTTCATTTTTAGGATTTTTACCAATTAATAAAAAATTAAGAGAAGAAAAACTCGATATTATAAAAGAAAGTATCAGAACAATTATACTATATGAAGCTCCTCATAAATTACAAACAACACTAAAAGACTTAAGTAAGGTAACAAAATCAAGAAAAATAGTATTAGCAAGAGAGTTAACAAAAGTACATGAGGAATTTATAGAAGGAACAGCAGAAGAGCTTATATCTAGAATACAAGAGCCAAAAGGAGAATATGTAATTTTAGTAGAAAAAACAGAAGCCCAAAAAGAAAATATATTTGAATCTATGACTTTAGAAGAACACTATCGATATTATGAAAGCTTACGGAATTGAGAAAAAGGAGATTATAAAACAAATAGCAAAAGATAGAAAGGTAAAAAAGAATGAGATATATTCTAAATTTATATAGATATGTAATAAAAATGAGTTCTGGGACGAACTCATTTTTATTGTCATTAATAGACTAAAAGTAGATTACTTGTTTAAAACTGATATTTTTTCCTTGCACTTAGAACAAATTAACTTATCACCGAATGTGATTAGATTCTTATCACTTCCACAAAAAGTACAGCTAGAGCTATATTTTTTTAAAATAATAGAAGAACCATCTACAAAGATTTCTAAAGAATCTTTTTCAGCAATATCCAATTTGTTTCTAAGTTCCATAGGGATTACAATTCTACCAAGCTCATCTACTTTTCTAACGATTCCAGTTGATTTTACCATAATTTATCCTCCTTCAAAGAGAATGCAAAAATGTTGCATTATTTCCCATATGGTATATTTATAATAACATAAAATACCACAATTTTCAACAATTTTCATCTAAATTACAAAAAATGGAATATAAGATATAAATTTTAAAATACTTATAAACTCAATAGCCGTAAGGCATAGATGAATTGTTAGGACACAACATAAAGAGTTGATAATAAAATAAAGTAGCTTAAAAATACTTATAAAAGAAATACAGGAGTTTAGAACTCCTGTAAAGTTAGATATATAACTCCGGTTGGAGGTTTCGTAGAGGAAAGCCTTTCGCCAAATAAAAAATGGGGGCTGCGAAAGAGAAGATAAAAAAGTTTTTCAATCCTCTACAAAATTAAAAACAAATTTAAATATTTTATAAAATTTCATAACGTGTATAACAAAAATGTTGAATAAGTATTGCATTTATATAATCTGGAAAATGAGTTAGGTAGAAACACCTAAAAAATTAAAATATAATTTTCTGATTAAATAAAAATTGAATAATGAAATATAACTATAATTATAATACAACGAAACTACTGAAAAGTCAAGAAAAACTCGTCGACAAAATCTGACAAAAAATGACAGAAGCAATCATTCCGCACAAAATCTGCAATAAGAGCACAAATTAAAACAAAGCGTATTTTCTTTACTTTTACAGCACTTGTATAGATTGCAATTGTGTATAAAGTAGTTTCAGTAGAACCCATAATAGTAGAAGCAATAGAGCCGAATAATGCTATCTACACCATAATTTTTCATAATATCTAAAGCTACTGCAGTAGAAGCACTACCAGAAATAGGTCTAATTAACATTAGAGGGAATACTTCAGCAGGTATTTTAAAAAGTGTAAGAACAGGTGTGAAAATAGATTGAATAAAATCTAAAATTCCAGAGCATCTAAGAGCACTAATTGCTAAAAATAAAGCAATTAAAGTTGGAAATATCTTTATAACAGTTTCCATTCCTTCTTTTGCACCGTACTAAAAAACTATCAAAAACTTTTATCTTTTCGGTAAAACCGTAAGTAATTATATAAACGATAGTAAAAGGAATTGCAATTACAGATATATAATTAATAATGCTCAAAATAAACCTCCTTATTTACCAAATTTAATAAATAGTTTGCCCAGGACAATTGCAATAAAAGCAGCAGAAAAAGTGGCTATCCAAACAGGCAGTATTATATTAGTTGGCTGGCTTGAATTTAAAGAAGCCCTAATTGATATAACAGTTGTTGGAATAAGTTGGAGAGAAGCAGTATTTATTAAAACCAACATTGCCATAGAATCGCTTAAACGATTTTTAGAAGAATTTTTTTCTTGAAGAGATTCCATTGCCTTTAAGCCAAGAGGAGTAGAAGCGTTACCGAGCCCTAAGATATTCGCAATAATGTTTAAAGATATTTCTTTATGCGCTGCATCATTTTCGTTTACATCAGGAAATATAAATTTAATTAAAGGTTTTAGCAACTTAGAAAGTTTTTGGGAAAGAGAAGAATCTTTTGCAATTTGCATAATTCCACACCAAAGAGTAATAGTTCCGAAGAAAGTAATAGTAAGCTGTACAGCAGAAGATGCTGACTCAAATATGCCGTTATTAACTTTTTCTAAATTACCAGAAAATAGAGCATATATATATGAAATTATAATGAAAATAGGCCATAATATATTTAGCATATAAGCAGTACTCCTTTAATAAAAGCACATCTATAAACTTTTAATAACATATTATATTTGAAAACTAAATAAAATATAACCATAATAAAAAAGAATGAATTAAATAAACATACAAAATTCATTCTTTAAAAATTAAATATAATCAATTAAAACAATAATTAATTTATAGAAGTTATAACTAGTGTATTATCAGAATAAAAATTTTCTACAGTTACACTATCATTAAATAAAACCCAATATAGAACTCCATTATATTCATATTCTCCAGCATGAGAGAATTCTTTTAAAGAAATTGTTCTATCACTTTCAGGGATAGAAATATTTCTTGTATTATCAATAACTACGAAAACTTTATTTATATCAGAGTTATATAAAATATCATACAAAGTAACACTCTCATAAGATTTTATGTCAGCAACCCTTATGAAAGTAGAATTACCTAATCCGTAGTCATAGATGAATTGAGAATATAAATAATCATTAAGAATTATATCACCTACAATAAAACAATTATCTAATTGAGCATTTTCTATATTATAAGAAGCATCTAAGTTTCTCACATCTTTATATTGATTAGTAACCATAGATGAATAAAAATCATCTAAAGAACTAATTTTATCTTTTGAAGAGTTATAATTGCTAAGTTTATCTTTAAAAATAAATATATAAGCAAGTAATAAAATTAATACAATTATAAGAACTAACCCGAATAATTCCTAATTTCTTTTTCATAAAATACCTCTTTAAAAAATTAAAATACTAAATATATTATATCACAAAATATGGGGAAAAGTCTACTATTACAGTATATAATTATAGGCAAAAGCAAATATAGTTTATTATTTTGCATTAACTTACTAAAACAAATCCATCTTTAATAAATTATGCCCAAAATGTTGACATTTCACAACTTTTGTGTTAATATAATTTAGTATCAATTTTGGGTCAGTAGCTCAGCTGGATAGAGCACGGGCCTTCTAAGCCCGGGGTCGGGGGTTCGAGACCCTCCTGGCTCACCAAGGTATCATTATACGAACTCGCGTGTAATGGTGTAAAGGAAAAAACATCTCAATTTACATTATTGTATCTTGAGATGTTTTTATTTATTCATTAATTCCTTTTTCTTTTTGATGCTTTTTTAGTTTTCTTCAATTATAACTTCCATAGATATCATTTATTAATAATAATATAGGTCCAACTAAAACTGATATTAATTCTATCTGTCCATTGAGAATTGGAATTAACCATAATATTATTATAACTATATCATTTGCTACATAACAAAATAATGATAACTCACTTCTTCTTGCTTCAAGATAGCTAGCTAAAACACTTGTTACAACAGAAATTGAACTTATTACCAATAATTCTGTATTAAATGCCTTTAATAAAAAATAATATATCCAAAATAATGCTAGTTGAGAAAGAAAAACAATAGTTATTTCTTTTTTAGATAAAGAGCTTATTATAACGGTATCTTCATCTATATCTTGATGTCTTAACCAAGATATAATGCCTAGTATCATTATAGGAAATGTTAAAAATATTGTAATAATTAATTCTCCGTAGTAACCTTGATTATATGATATTATTCCATAAAAAAATAGACTAATAAACCCTACAAAATAGCATTCTACTTTTCCCTTTAAGTAATGCTGTAATTAGATAAAGTGAGGTATATAAAGTATCAATAATTGTACCATATATCAAAATTCTCCCTACTTTTATATAACTCTTTAATCATTATTATACTCTATATTTTTGTCAAAAGCAATTTTATATTATATTTGCATTGCATAAACTTTTTGTGGGAAACACCACTTTTGATATTTACCCATACATTAT
>CANSWM010000051.1 GCA_947650745.1 uncultured Clostridium sp.
AAAAAACAACTCCGGGCCTCATGGGTTTCCGGAGTCTCGATCTACTAAATAAAGTATAACATACTAACTTAAAGTCTGTCAATACTTTACATTATATATTTTATTAAATTTTTAAGTATTTATCCATATTTTTGTTAAGTTTTTTGAATTCAAATTATCTCAAGCATCTTCTCACACTCTACTTTACCTCCAACCTTCTGGAATGTTATGTAGTGTGACTGAAAATGTTAGCATATTCAGTTTTTTTCCATTTTCTTTTTTTTCACATCTTTCTGCTAGTTTATTTACTAAAATTAAGAATAATACACCTAATACCAAGCCTACTGCTGCTGGTATCCAAACTATGTTGTAACTTTCTTCTGCCATTTCAACAGAAGGTATTATAAGTGACCATACAGAGGCTGCTATCATCACTCCGAGAAGCAAATCCTACAATGACTTTTTGAAACTTTTCATTTAGATTTCTTCTTAGAAAAAATACTAAACTGCTTCCTAAACTTGTTCCTGCAAAAGGTATAAAAATTCCTGCTATACTATATAATACGTCGTACACTTTTTTCCCTCCTATGTTATATAGTATGCATTTTCTTTTTATTATGTCAATTTCAATTTGAAGATTATATTAATAATCAGCTAAATTTGCATAATTTTCTATAAAACCCATCTTGTCTAAGACTTCTAAAGATTTGATAGCCTAAATAAAGTATAGCACACTAACTTTAAGTCTATCAATACTTTACACTATATATTTTATTATATTTTTTAAATGGGTGGCTCAATTAAATTTCTTTCTTGAGCCACCTAAGATAAAAGATAATCGCCTTGTTTTAAAGCGCCACTTACACAGATTCTGCAAGACTAAGTTCCATGGCCGTGTCAGACGTGATGCCGTTATTTTTATCATTAATCTCAAGCATGTACATACTTCGATATTCGTTAGCAAGTTTTACTATTGGAAGTATATTGTTACTATGATTCACTTTATCATTTTTACTGTACATAATTGCGTAATGAATTATATCAGCTTCTGACATATACTTTATTCCTTTAATTTCGTAATTGCTGCCCTTGGGAACCTTTGTCTTAATCCATGAGTATTCCTTTTTACTTGGAATCCAATATTCTCCTTCAATATTCTTTAAGTGTATTGGAAACGCTTCGAACATCTCTCTTGTTATTGGAACTCCGGTTGCCTTCATCTGGTTGTTGCTAAGTACAATTTTGCCATACCTTTGCAAACATGGTTCTATTCTTTTCCAGCCTTCATTACCTCCTACACACAACGCAAATTCCGTGGGCTCTCCTACTAAGAACAGTTCGTCCTTGTAGAGGAATGGATGCATTGTTAGCTTTTCAGTTTTGGCTGTCTGAAAAGCTCTCATAGCTCCTGTTTCAGCCGGGTTAAGCTCCATCTCAGCATAGTCTGCTTCATATCTGACAAATAAATTTGATACATCTCCATATTTGTCAGGGCTTCTTAAAGCTTCCAGCAATGACATTTTCATTTACCTTTCCCTCCTGTCATAATTATTTTGCCTTCAGTTCGTAAAACATCATTTTTAATGCTAAATTTACCTTTTATCCTCCTCTTTTTAGTTTTTCGCAAATATGCTTTCTAACAAAACCAAAACATTTTACTTAAATATTATATATTGGTTTATGTTAATTGTCAATTTTAATTCTTACAAATTGGCTGTTTTTTAATTTTATTTATTTAAAAATTTACTTTAATTCCACCAGATATCGTTTCTATTTTTAGCTCTATATCCGATTTACGATTATTTTGTTCTATCTTTGTGCTTCCAGATTTTGCCTTTGCATTTATATAAATATCATTTGTTTTTTTAATTCTTACCGCCCCTGATTTAGCAGTTATTTTAGAGTCCTCATTCAAATTACACTCTTCAATTTTAATTTCACCTGAATTTGTAGATAAATCACAAAAGCTTGCTATCATTCCAATTTTTATACTTCCTGAGCTTGCTCTTGCTTCTATTTTACCTGCCTTCTCAATATTTATGTTTCCTGATGACACATTTACTTTTATGTTTTCTATTTCATCTGCACTAATGCTACCTGATTTTGCTTCAATAACTCCGATTTAACGCATTTTCAATATTTATATTTCCAGATGTTGCATTAATTATAGCTTCTTTTTCAATATTCCCTGCTTTTATATTTCCTGAATTCGTTTTTAACTTTGCTTTTTTTGTGTTACCTATATTAATATTTCCAGATGATAATTCTATATCTGCATCTTCTACATCTTTGCACATTACATTTCCTGAACTTCCCTCTATTTGAACATTAGCATTTTCTAAGTTATCTATATCTACATTTCCACTTGAAACTTTTATTCCGTATATTACCTACATAATCTCTTGGTAGTTCTACAATTACTTCTTCTTTTGCATTATAAAATAGTGCAAATATGAAATAGTTATTATTTTCTTTAATTATATCTAAATTTTTTTCATTTAAATTTACATTATATACATCGTCTTCTAATCCATATATTGTAACTTTTGCTTTATCAACTGCTCCTTCTTTAATCTTTACATTTGAAGACCTAGTACTTATTTTTATGCTTTCTATTTCATCAATTTCATATTCATTTTCAAACAGTAACTTTGTATGATTTCCTATCCCAAAAAATGATACTTTATGTGGTTTATCTCTTTCTACTATACTTATTACCATAACACTAATTAAAATGACTGAAACCAATATTAAAATAATAATCATACATAGTTTCACTCCTTTATTTTCCATTATTTTTACTCCTTTTTAAATCAAATATTATTTTTACGATTACTTGTGCTATTGCAAACACTATCCATAAAATCCATGTTATATCCCATGCCTCTGTGATAAAGCTTGAAATCAAATATATAAATAGAAAGACTAAAGCTACAAGCATTAATGTAAATCTTTCTAAATTCTTCTTATTTTCATCTGTTTTATTTTCAGTTATAATTTTTTCTTTTTTTGGATTTGCAATAAAAAAATATATAAGTAGACCTGTTGCAAGTCCCCATAGTCCTCCAAGAAACATTATAGATTCTCCATCACTATACTCTCCACTTTCTACCATATAAGGTACACTAAATGCTCCCATAATGTACAAAAATACACTTATGCTTATAAATATTGCTTTTTTCTTGCTTCTTTTTTGGTTGTATTCCGTTCTATCATCTTTTTCTTCTTTTAAAACCTCTTCTTGCTCTTTTTCAAATTCTTTTCCTTTTATAAGTACATCTGTTGTAATTCCAAATATTTCGCAAAGCGGTTCTATTTTGTTAAATTCTGGCATACTTTGGTCTGTTTCCCATTTTGATATGGTTTGCCTTGTTACTCCTACTTTCTCTGCTAAAGTATCTTGAGACATTTTTAAGTTTGTTCTATATTCTAATAATCTTTCACCTAAAGTCATTTTTTTATTTCCTTTCTTTTTTATTTTAATAAAATTATATCATTTATTAAAGTTGCAGGCTACCAATTTTATCTTGAACTTTGTCAACTAACATTAACATTTATCTTAAAACTCAATAAAGACAAGTGATTTGCCACCTGCCTTTATTCTATCTTTCCTCCCCCTAAAACAATATCTCCTATATAAAATACTGCAGATTGACCTGGAGTTATTGCTTTTTGTGGTTCTTTAAATTTTACTTTTATTTTATTATCTTCTTGTATTATAACTGCTTTTGCTGCTTTTGCAGAATATCTAGTTTTAACATCTACTTCTATTTCTTCTTTAATTTCATCCATAAGTAATAAATTTATTTCTTTTACCATAATTTCTGTTTTGTATAATTCTTTTTCTTCTCCTACTATTACTTGATTTTTATCTTTATTAAAACCTAAAACAAATAATGGCACTTTATATGATATTTTAAGTCCCTTTCTTTGTCCTATTGTATAGTTATAAAGTCCTGTATGTGTACCTAAAATTTCTCCTTTTGTATTTACTATATTTCCTACTTTTGGTTTTATATTAGAATTGTTCTCTAAAAATTTTTTATAGTTTCCATCTGGTATAAAGCAAATATCCTCACTATCTGGTTTATTTGCAACTTTTAGATTATTTTCTCTTGCAATTTTTCTTATTTCTTCTTTACTTTTAAAATCTGCTAGTGGAAAAATAATATGTTCTATTATCTCCTTTGGAATACTCCATAAAACATAGCTTTGGTCCTTATTCCCTGCACTTGATTTTTTTAATACCCATCTTTTATATTTTTTACTATATTCAGTTTTTGCATAATGGCCTGTTGCAATAAACTTACAACCTAATTCTTTTGCTTTTTCATACATAAGCCCAAATTTCATGTATTTGTTGCACTCTATACAAGGGTTTGGAGTTTTACATTCTGCATAACATTCTATAAAATCATTTATAATATGTTCTTTAAATTCTTTTTTATAATCATATGTAAAATGCGGTATTTCTAACATATTACATATATTTTTTGCATCTATATATATATTTGTATTACAACAACTACTTCCTACAAATAGTTCTAGAGTTGTCCCGTATTACATCATAGCCTTTAGATTTTAGAAGTAATGCTGATACACTACTATCAACCCCTCCACTCATTCCTAAAAGTACTTTATGTTTTGCTTCTGGCACACATTTTGAGGCTGTGCTTTTCACAGCCTCAGTAGTCTTTTTACTCATATTTAATGCTTCTTTATTTTCCATATATTTTACCTCTTTACTTATTGCAACAATTAACTGAACCGTTTTCCCCCATTTGCTTTATTTTCTAATATTGCATCCATTGTATGCCATGCTAATCCTGCACATTTTACTCTAGCTGGCATATTAGATATATTTTGAAATGCAATTGCTTCTTCTAGTTTTCTTAAATTTTGCGGATTTGTTTCTTCTCTTTTTATCATCCTAATAAATGTTTTTATAATTTTTCTTGCTTCTTCTACTGTTTTTCCTTTTAAAGTGTCTATCATAATTGAAGTAGAAGCTTGAGAAATAGCACATCCATGTCCTGAAAATGCCATATCTTCTATTATATCTCCATTTAATTTTACTTCCAAAGTTATTTCATCTCCACAATTAGGGTTGTGTCCTTTCTCTTTATAACTTGCTTCTTTTAAAGCTTTTTTATTATATGAGTTCATACTATGCTCCATTATAAGGTCATTGTATATATCATCCATATTTATCATCCTTTTTATTTTATATATTTTTTAAACATATCATATGCTTCTTTTAAAGCTTTTACTAATCTATCTATATCTTCTTTTGTATTATAAATATAGAAACTCGCTCTACATGTAGAGTCAATTTTCATATATCTCATAAGCGGTTGTGCGCAGTGATTTCCAGACCTAACACATACCCCTTTTGAGTCTAATATACTTGCTACATCATGAGGATGTACTCCTTTTATATTAAATGAAATTACACCTGAATGATTACTCTCCATTTTTGTCATATATACAATTAAAAAGTCTAATTTTGCAAGCTCTTTTCTTGCGTAATCCATTAATTCTTGCTCTAATTCTTGTATTTTTCCATAACCTAAATTTTCAATATAATCTATTGCTGCTCCGAAGTCCAATTACACCTTCTACATTTTGTGTTCCGGCTTCAAATTTATTTGGAAGTGGAGCAAATGTTGTATCTTGTTCATATACATATTCTATCATATCCCCACCCATTAAAAAAGGTGTCATATTGTTTAATAATTCCCTTTTTCCGTATAACACTCCTACTCCAAGTGGTGCTAACATTTTGTGTCCTGAAAATACTAAAAAATCTACATCTAAATCTTGTACATCAATTCTCATGTGTGGTATACTTTGCGAAGCATCTACAAGTACTACTGCACCTTTTTTATGTGCTACTTTTATGATTTTTTTTACATTATTAATTGTTCCCAAAACATTTGATACATGCGTAATTGCTACTACTTTTGTTTTACTTCCGAATTTTATTTTCTATCTCTTCATCTGGTATCTCAAAGTTTTCATTTATATACATATAATTTAGTTTACTTCCTGTAATTTTAGTTATCTTTTGCCAAGGAACTAAATTAGAGTGATGTTCCATTATAGATAAAACTACTTCATCATCTTTTTTTAAATTATCTAATCCGTAAGAATACGCAACCAAATTTAAGCTTTCTGTTGCATTTTTTGAAAAAATTATTTCTTCTCTATGCTTAGCATTTATAAATTTTTGAATTTTATCACGAGTTTCTTCATATTTTTCAGTTGCTTGCATACTTAGTGAGTATGCTCCTCTATGTGGATTTGCATTATACTTTTCATAAAATTCTTTTATAGCATTGATTACTTGTACTGGTTTTTGAGTTGTTGCTCCACTATCTAGATATGCTATATCTCTATTTTGAAAAATAGGGAAATCTTTTCTTATATCATTCATATATATCTCCTCTTAATTTAATCTATTGTCTATTTCATATATAATCTCATTTCTAATTAGTTCATTTTCAATTTTTTCTATTATTTTATTAAATCTTGCTTTTACAATAAGCTTCATAGCTTGTTTTTTGTCAAATCCCCTACTCATAATATAAAATAACTCTTTGTTTCCAATTTTCCCGGCTTGCATTACTATGATTACCTTCTACATCTTCCTCACTGCAAAGCAACATTGGTAAAGAAATTGACCTTGCTTTATCAGAAAGTAACATGCAAAATTCGTTTTCATTTCCCCTTGATTTTTTAGCTCCTTTTTTAAAATCTATTGTTCCTTTAAAATGCTTTTTGGCTTCATCTTTTATTGCCCCTTGCACTTCTATTCCAGCTTCTGACTTTTCTCCCCTTAAATGCAAGATATAATTTAAATCAAACATTTCATCTTCTTTGCCAAGGTAAATTGTATTTATAAAATTTTGTGCATTATTTCCAATAAGATTTGAATAATAATTTGTAATGCTTGCTTTTCCTCCGAAATCTACTATATTGTAATTAATTATTGCGTTATCTTCTATTGTATTTTCTACACTAATAAAATTATTTGTTTTTGTATTTAGCAAATTAATAATAGTAATATTTACTTTAGAATTCTTCTTTGCTGTTACTCTTATAATTCCATTATGATAATGCTGAGATTCTTCTATACTTTTATATCTTATTATAATATTAAGTTTAGAATTTTCATTTGCAACTAATTTTAAGTCTTCTATCAAGCTTTTACTTTCTTTATTAAATTCGTTTTTTATTTCAAGATTTGCTTCTTCATTTTCTTTTACTATTATATTTAATCTATTATTTGCTATTTTTCTTACTTCTTCTTCTAATTCTTTTCCTACTCCATATTGTAAATTATATTCATTTATGTCATTATTTGTGATTATTTTAGAATTTATTCCAATTATTGTCATATTTTTAAATTCTTTTGTCTGTTCTTGTTTTTCTATGTCTTTAATTTTTATATTGTTTATATTAAAATTTTTAGCTGTTCTAACAGGGGTTTCGTTTAATTCTAGTTCTTGCATATTTTTCTCCTTTCTAACCAATAGCTCCTTCTAATTCTAAATTGATTAAATTATTCATTTCTACTGCATATTCTACTGGTAATTCTTTAGAAATAGGATATGCAAATCCTCTTACTATCATTGCTTTTGCGTCTTCTTCTGTTAATCCTCTACTCATTAAATAAAATATTGCCTTATCACTAATTTTTCCAATTTTTGCTTCATGCGAAAATTCCACATCATCTGTTCTAATATCAGATACTGGAATTGTATCTGATACTGAAATATCATCTAACATAAGGGATTCACAAGATACCGAAGATTTAGAATTTGTTGCATTTTCATTTATCCTAATAAGTGACCTATATGTGCATTTTCCTCCGTTTTTTGAAATAGATTTTGCATTTACTACACTTGATGTGTTTTTTGCATTATGCACTGCTTTAAATCCATTATCTAAGTTTTGACCTTTACCTGCAAATGATATTCCTGTAAATTCAGTTTTAGCTCCTTCTCCATTTAAAATGCTCATTGGATATAGCATAGAAATTTTTGAGCCAAAAGAACCAGATACCCAGTCAACCTCTGCGTTTTTTCCAACTATCGCTTTTTTTGTATTTAAGTTTAGCATATTTTTTGACCAATTTTCTATTGTAGAATATCTTAAATATGCGTTATCTTTTACAAAAAGCTCTACGCAGCCTGCATGTAAATTTACTTTATTATATTTTGGTGCAGAACATCCTTCTATAAAATGAAGGCTTGCTCCTTCATCTACAATAATTAATGTATGCTCAAATTGCCCTGATTCTGGCGAGTTTAGTCTAAAGTATGATTGAAGTGGTATTTCTACTTTAACATTTTTAGGTACATATACAAAAGACCCTCCTGACCAAACAGCTCCATGAAGTGCGACGAATTTATGGTCATTTACTGGTACACATTTCATAAAATGGTCTTTTACTAAACTTTCATATTCTCTTACTGCTGTTTCCATATCTGTATAAATAACTCCTTGTTTAATTAGTTCTTCTTTCATGCTGTGATATACTACTTCAGAATCATATTGTGCTCCTACTCCTGAAAGAGACTTTTTTTCTGCTTCTGGTATTCCTAGTTTATCAAATGTGTTTTTTATATCTTCTGGTACATCTTCCCAAGAGGTGTTTAATTTTGATTTTGGTCTTACATATGTTGCTATCTCACTCATATCAAGTTCTAAAAGGTCTGGTCCCCATGTTGGAAGCTCCAAACTATTATACATATCTAAAGCTTTTAACCTAAACTCTCTCATCCAGTCTGGGTCGTTTTTTTGCTTAGATATTTCTTCTATAATATCAGGTGTTAGACCTTTTTTTATTTTAAAATCATAGTTGTCTTGATTTTTTATGTCATATATATTTCTGTTAATTTCTTCTAACTTAACCTTAGCCATATTTTTTCCTTTCACTGTTATCTATATTTTGCATATCCATTTTCTTCAATTTCTTTTGCTAAGTCTTGTCCTCCTGTTTTTACTATTTTGCCATCAACTAAAATATGCACATAGTCTACTTTTAAGCTGTGTAAGATTTTAGTATTATGAGTTATTATAAGTACAGCATTATTTTCATTTTTAAACATTTTAATTCCTTTTGAAACTGTTTTTATTGCATCTACATCAAGCCCTGAATCTGTTTCATCTAATATTGCAAGCTTTGGGTTTAAAACTAGCATTTGCAATATTTCATTTTTCTTTTTTTCTCCTCCTGAAAATCCTACATTTAGACTTCTTTGCATATTTTCAGGGTCCATATTTAGTTCTTCCATATATTTTTTTAGTTCATCTCTAAATTCAAATACTTTTACAGGTTTTCCTGTAATTTTATTTTTAGCATATTTTAAGAAATTTGTAACTGTTATTCCGTGGTATTTCTTCTGGTAATTGAAATGACATAAATACTCCTTTTCGTGCAACTTCATCTGTTCTCATATTGGTTATATCTTCATCTTCTAAAGTAATACTTCCACTTTGTTTTATATACGCTGGATTATTTAATATAGCATTTGCAGTTGTTGTTTTACCTGAGCCATTTGGTCCCATTATCACATGAATTTCGCCTTTTTTTATGTTTAAATTAATTCCTTTTAAAATCTCTTTTTCCTCGGCATTTACATATAAATCTTTTATTTCTAATAGTTTTTCACTCATGTCTTCTTAACACCTTTCTATTTTTCGTTTTTTGTACCTATACGTCTTTTGCAACTTCTGCATTTTTCTTTATTAATATCATAATTACAGTCTAAATCATTTAAATCTAATACCTTATGAACATATTTTGCAAGTTTATTTATTGTATTATCATTTATTGCAAGTTTTATTTTTTCTGCTTCATTTGCAGCTTCCTCTTCTTCTATTCCTAGAACATCTTTTAAAAACAAATATACAATATCATAAGCTTCTAATATTTTCTTTGCAAGGTCTTCTCCGTTCTTTTGTAAGTTCTATTGTTCCATATGATTCATAATTTAAGAGTCCTTCATCTTTTAGATTATATATTGCTTTATTTACACTTGGCTTAGTACAGTCCATTTTATTGGCTATATCTGTAACCCTTATATTTCCATTTTGTTTTTTTAATATATACATTGTTTTTAGATATTCTTCTAATGATTTTGAAATCATATTATTTATTCCCCTTTTTCGCAAATGTTATCCAAAACTAACAAAAAATATTATATACTCTTTCATTTTGTTTGTCAAGGCTAACAATAGGATTTAAAAATAAAGGTAACAGCTGATTTTTCCTATTCAAAAAAAAGAACTTTTTATCTTTGGTGTAAAGGTAAAGCGTTGTTCACACAACGCTTTATATCCTAGCTTTTTAATTTTTTACAAAATTAGAAAGTCACGCCCAGGCGGACATAGCTGAGGCCACTCACGAAGTCGTAGTTCATACAGCCAACATTGAAGTGTGCACGATACGCACCGTTCGTACCGAGCTGCGAAGAAGCCCAGTACCAGTGACTAAGCCCATAGTTAGTATAGTTCTCTTTAGTTATCCCTAGCTCTTCTCCAAATGCTGCCCATTCTCC